>JAICTW010000324.1 GCA_025936195.1 Flavisolibacter sp. | reverse complement strand
ATGGCTGAAGAAATGGATAAATACCTGAAACGGATTGATGTAAAGTCAAGATACATTCACAGCGATATTGATGCATTGGAACGTGTTGAAATTTTACGTGATCTGCGATTAGGGAAAATTGATGTTTTGGTTGGTGTGAATTTATTAAGAGAAGGCCTGGATCTTCCTGAAGTTTCTTTAGTGGCCATATTGGATGCGGATAAAGAAGGCTTTTTACGTAATGAACGGTCACTGACGCAAACAGCCGGACGTGCGGCCAGAAATGTGGATGGTCTTGTGATCTTTTATGCTGATACGATCACTGAAAGCATGCAGCGTACCATTGACGAAACCAATCGCCGCAGGGAAAAACAGGTGGCCTACAATATTAGCAACAACATCATACCACGTACTATTAAAAAATCGGTGGAACAGGTAATGGCACAAACTTCTGTTTTGGATATCAAAGGCTACGATCCGGAATCTCCTTATGCAGTTGAAGAAATTGTAACGAAAGCTGCCGAAGATGAAGCAGAATATACCACCATTCCGCAGTTGGAAAAAGTAATTGTCAAAACAAAAAAGGAAATGGAAAAAGCAGCAAGGGAACTTGACTTTATGGAAGCTGCGCGGCTACGTGATGAAATGTTTGCGCTTCAAAAAAAGCTGGAACAGATGAAATGAAATAAGAAGCCAGGGACAGAATAAGTGGACTATTTGTAGATGATTTAAAAACCAGCAGCTTTGTTTTTAAGCAAACCTGCTGGTTCAGAAATAAATTAAATCAATGCTATCAGGGCTACAATATACAAAACGACAAAAACGCCGAAGCCAATCCAGGCCCATTTTACACGATTTCTTTTGTAATCATCGTTTATAAGATAAGCGATCAATACACCAATTAAGCCCACGAAGAAGCCTAAAGCAAAACCGCCAATGTGAAAACCTGTTTCGCCGCTGGTAGCCATTTTACTGGCATACTTCTTTAGAGTTTTACTTTTAATAGCACCGTCGGCGTCTATCTTACCTCTCAACTTTTTTTGTCCAAGTTTGAAACCGATTTTATCAAAAGTGTTCAGCTTTTTACCACTCAGGTTTTCAAAATCCGTAGTGCTGATTTTAGAAAGTTCCATAAGCGAAATGGTCTTACCTTCCTTACCTATAGGAAGCATCAGGCTGTTTGCATTTACAACAGGAACTTCCTTCGGAGATTTTTCATTTACAACAGGCAAGTTTACTGGAGAGGTGGCAGCGAACGAAGAGAATAAAATGGCAAATGCCATCAGGCATGAAATGATTTTTTTCATAAACAATAGTTTGGTTTAATAATTTGCAATATAATAATTTGAAAAATAAGTAAACACCTCTTTGTCTTTGCAATGAATTAATTGTTGATTATTGAATGAAAAAGCTTTTGTTGTCCGAACAATACTTAAGTATTTTTCCGAAGTAGTTCCACTCTATTTTTAAAAAATCTTACTTAGTACTTGCATTTTGCAAGACGGCCCTCTATTTTAGTCGTGCAAAATCATCCAATCTTTATGAAAAAGCGTATCTCCAGAGTTTTCAATTTCTTTGCGTTCAATCTTTTGTTCTTCGCACTCTATCTTAATTTTATTCATAAGGACAGTAATACACAAGCTGTTCCTCTCTCCAAGAGCACTGCCATCAGTACAAAAGCCACTGTTTTGGTCAGCAACCCCGAACAATACCTGAATAAAGTGCATAAGATAGAAATAGCACAGGCGGCGCAGTTACAAAACTGATCTTACTATTCATTACTATAAATCGTTCGTACTAACCCGTTTCTTTTCTACCCAATCTTAAACGGCCCCGCAAGCAGCGGGGCTTGTTATTTGAAGCGAGTTCGTAAAGGAGGGCCATCTCCTGGCCGCTGCTTGCTTCTCACTACTTGCTATTTCCTACCTTCGCCACTATGGACAAACGCTTGTTTTTACTGGATGCGTATGCTCTTATTTTCAGGGCCTATTATGCACTTATTCGCAATCCAAGAATTACTTCAAAAGGAAAAAATACCAATGCCCAATTTGGATTTACCAATACAATCATTGATCTCATCAAAAATCAAAAGCCCACACACATGGCCGTGTGTTTCGACACGGCGGAGCCCACAGAACGGCATACTGATTTTGCACAATACAAAGCACAGAGGCAGGAAGCGCCGGAAGACCTCACCGCTGCTATTCCGGACATCAAAAGAATTATTAGCGGATTGAATATTCCCATTATTGAAAGTCACGGTTACGAGGCGGATGATGTTATTGGAACGCTTGCGAAGCAGGCAGAGAGAATGGATTATGACGTGTACATGGTGACACCGGATAAAGACTACGGACAATTAGTAAGCGACAAAGTGAAAATTTACAAACCGGGTTATCAGGGTGGAGAAGTAGAAATTATGGGACCTAAAGAAGTTTGTGATAAATGGTGTATTGAATCAGTTGATCAGGTGATTGATATTTTAGGATTGATGGGCGATGCTGTTGATAATATTCCAGGCATTGCAGGTGTGGGACAAAAAACGGCCTGCAAACTTTTAACCGAATACAAAACACTCGAAAATGTTTTAGCCAATGCAGAAAACATTAAAGGTGCTTTAGGTGAAAAGGTCAGAAATGGAAAAGAGAATGCTGTCATGTCAAAAAAGCTGGCGACGATCATTACTTCTGTTCCTGTTGAATTTCATGAAGAAGATTTTTTAATCAAAGACTGGAACAAAGAAGCGCTGAAAGAAGTTTTTAACGAGCTGGAATTTAAATCCATTGGCAAACGTTTATTGGGAGACGAATTTGAAGGCGGCGCAACGGCGAAGAAAGTGGCAAACGGAGTTCAAGCCGATTTGTTTGCCAATGCGGTTGAAGCGGAACAAGAAGAGGAAGTGATTTCTGTTGTTCAACCCGGAAAGAATATCAGCAACACGCCGCATGAATATGAAGCTGTTGAAAGCGATTCAGAATTCAAATCTTTGCTCGATGAATTGAACAAGCATACAGAAATTTCTTTTGATACGGAAACTACCAATATTGATGCGAACGATGCTGATCTTGTTGGTTTGAGTTTTTGCGTAGAACAGGGAAGAGGGTGGTATGTTCCTGTTCCGCCGGATGATGTAAATGAAACGAAAAAAATTCTCTTCCGCTTTTCTTCTTTGTTCAATGATGAAAACAAAATATGGATCGGTCACAATATAAAGTATGATTTGTTGATGTTGAAGTGGTATGGCTTTGAGATCAAAGGAAAAATTTTCGATACGCTTCTTGCGCATTCATTGATTGATCCTGATGGAAAAGGAAATATGGATTGGCTTAGTGCAAAATATTTGAATTACGAACCCATTCATATTGAGGAATTGATTGGAAAGAAAGGAAAGAACCAGGGCAATATGAGAGATGTTGAATTAGAGAAGGTCAAAGAATATGCAGTGGAAGATGCTGATGTAACGCTTCAGTTCAAAAACATTTTTATTCCTAAAATGCAGAAATGCGAAGTGGAAAAAGTTTTTTATGAAGTGGAGAATCCGCTGGTGCCGGTATTGACGAACATGGAATATGAAGGCGTAAAAATTGATGTTGAGTTTTTGAATGAATATTCAAAGGTTTTGGAAATTGAAGCAAGAGTACATGAAGAAAAAGTGTATGAAGCTTCAGGCGTTCGTTTTAATTTGGGTTCGCCAAAACAATTGGGCGAAGTTTTGTTTGAACGTTTGCAACTCGATCCCAAAGCGAAAAAAACCAAAACAGGACAGTATGCTACAGACGAATTTGTATTGCGAAAATTAGCTGTTGTTCATCCGGTTGCTGATGATATTCTTGCCTTTCGCGAATACACAAAGCTCCGCTCCACTTATGTTGATGCCCTGCCTTTGCTTATCAACAAAAAAACAGGAAGAGTGCATACAACATATGGACAAGCAGCAGTTGTTACTGGCAGATTGAACAGCAACAATCCCAATCTTCAAAACATTCCCATCAAAACAGAAAGAGGAAGAGAGATCAGAAAAGCATTTATTCCGAGAGATGAAAATCATGTTTTAGTAAGTGCCGATTATTCTCAGATCGAATTGCGCATCGTAGCTGCATTGAGCGGCGATGCCGTAATGTGTGAAGCTTTTCGCCAAAGCAAAGATGTACACACAGCAACAGCAGCAAAAGTGTATGGAGTGGAAGAAGAAGCCGTAACCAAAGAGATGCGCCGTAAAGCAAAGAGTGTAAATTTTGGAATCATTTACGGGCAAGGTGCATTTGGATTAGCAGAAAATCTTGGCATCAGCAGAACAGAAGCAAAAACTATTATTGATAATTATAAAAAAGAATTTGCCGGCATCACCAGGTACATGGACGACATGATCAACTTTGCAAGAGAACATGGTTATGTGCAAACAGTGATGGGACGCAAACGCTGGTTGCGTGACATCAACTCCGGCAACTTCACCGTCCGTGGTTATGCCGAGCGCAATGCGATCAATTCACCCATTCAAGGTACGGCTGCTGATATGATAAAGTTGGCAATGGT
>JAICTW010000619.1 GCA_025936195.1 Flavisolibacter sp. | reverse complement strand
TGCCATTGAGATTCAAAAAGAAATGCAGGCATTCAATCAATTGCAGCAACAAAAGAATAAACCGTTAATACAAATTGGAGTTGGATTACATACCGGGCCACTGATCATGGGCATCACCGGCGATGAAGATAGGATGGATGCCTGTACTATTTCAGACACGGTGAACACGGCCTCCCGGGTGGAAAGCCTTACCAAGCATTATAAAGCGTCTATTTTGCTGAGCGAAGAAAGCCTGAAACAAATAGAACACCCGGAAGACTTTCATCTTCGCAACCTGGGTTTAGTACAATTGAAAGGAAAGCTTTCGTCTATTAATGTTCATGAATGTTTTAGTAATGAGACAGAAGACGAATTGCAATTAAAAATAAGCACACTTTCTATTTTCAATGAAGGCGTTTCTTTTTATCTCGGCCAGTCATTTGATAATGCGAATGAGGCTTTTAAAAAAGTTTTGAAGATTGATGATAACGATGCCACAGCCCGTTTTTTCTATCAACATACAAAACAACTTTTAGAATCGGGAGTGAATCAAAAGAAATCCGGTGTGGTGGAGATGGAAGAAAAATGATAGCATTATTATATCCCCATTATAATCTGTTGAAATGATTCAGGCAACCGAATCTCCCTGCACAATTTTTTTCTAAAACAATGATGGAAAACAAGAAATCTTCTTTGCAGCATTAAGTAGCATAAATAAAATGAATGGGCGTTATGTAAAAGTTCAAAAAGATGCATCCCTGTTTATACGAATAAACAAATAGGGAATTAGTTATCTTTTTTTTACTTTCATCTTCTAATACAAAATACCATGCTACTATTTATGCGTAACGCGATATTATTTGCAGCACTCTTGTTATTCAATACGAGTGCTAAAAGCCAGGCAAAAAAGATTGCCGCCGAAACTTCCATTCAAAATGTGACTATATTTTCTTCCGGAGCAAGAGTTGAACGACTATCGACTGTCAGCATTCCAGCCGGAAGATCTGAAATTAGTTTTTCGGGTTTAAGTAACCAGTTAGATCAGCAAAGTGTGCAATTGAAAGCGGATGCTGATATTACACTTCTTTCCGTGCAGACTTCCAAAGATTTTTTAACGTCACGAAAAATTGATGAGGAAGAGAAAAGTTTTATTGACAGAAATAATACGCTCCATGACAAACTCGACCTTGATAACAAGTTGCTGGAAGTTTATAAAAACGAGGAAACGATGCTTATAAAAAATGAAGCCATCGGTGGAACGGCAGGTGTCAAAACAACCGAATTGAAAGAGGCGTTAGATCTGCACAGGCAGCGACTTACAGAAGTTTACCAAAAACAGTTGGAGATAAAAAAACGTATTGATTCAGAAAAAAATGATCTGGAAATATTTAACGCCCAGCTGCAGCAATTTAGCAAAAAAAGGGATAGCATTAATTACATCGTAACCGCACTGATAGACAGTAAAGCAACAAAAAATGTAAATTTTCATTTGCTGTATAATGTAAAAGATGCTGGCTGGTATCCTACTTATGATGTCAGGGTGAAGGATGTTATCGAGCCGTTGGAAGTTTTAATGAATGCCAATGTTTTTCAAAGAAGCGGCGAGACATGGAAAAATGTTTCACTGATCTTGAGTACAGGTAATCCGAATGAAAACGCAACACCTTCGCAATTACAACCATGGATGCTTGGATTTTATGATCCTTCTTCTTCATTTCGTATTGACAGAAATTACAGCACGGCATCAGGACGCATAACAGATGAAAACGGTGAGCCGCTTGCGGGCGTTAGCATTGTGATGAAAAACGGAAAAGCAGGAACCATGACCGATGCTAACGGCTTTTTTAAACTTCAAAATATTTCCGGAAATGGAACGCTTGTAATCAGCGCGGTTGGCTTTGATCGAATGGAAGTTCCTGCAAGTCCGGGGTATTTTACTGTGAAACTACAACCTTCCCGGCTGGCATTGCAAGAAGTGGTGGTAGTAGGATATGGCACCACCGCAAGCAATGATATAACGAATGAAACTTCAGATCGCGCATTGAAAGAAGAAAAGCGATCCATAAAGACCGTTGCCGTAGCTACTCAGTATCAGCCAACCACCACGGTGTATAAAATAGATGATAAATACACGTTGGAAACGGATGGAAAGACCACGACCATTGGGATAAAGCAATTTGATGTGAATGCTCAGTATGATTATTTCACAGCGCCTAAAATAGATCCCTCTGCATTCCTCACTGCCAAGATTCTCAATTGGCAGGATTACGATCTGCAATCAGGCGAAGCAAGTTTATACTTTGAAGGAACGTACCTTGGCAAAACCTATATTGATTTGGATGCTGCCGGCGATACACTTTCATTATCGCTGGGCAAAGACAATGGAATAAAAGTGTCGCGCAAACTGGTAAAAGAGTTTAGTTCCAGGCGCTTTATGGGCAGCAATAAAACCGAGACAAAGCAATATGAAATCACATTGAGAAATACTAAGAAAGATGCGATAAACATTACCATCAATGATCAATTCCCTGTTTCTACGACGAAGGAAATAAATGTGGATGATCAAAAAGCGCCTGAATCGCAAATTGACAAAGAAACAGGAATTGCCACATGGACACTTACTTTAAAGTCCGGAGAAGAAAAGAAATTGAACATAAGTTTTGGTGTAAAATATCCTAAAGATAAAACAGTAGTTTTGGAGTAATTCATTTCATTT
>JAICTW010000681.1 GCA_025936195.1 Flavisolibacter sp. | reverse complement strand
GGTACTATTGCAAGAGATGAAGAAACCGGGAAAAAAGAAATAGAGATCTTAAATGATGGTGAAGAAAAGATTTGGCTCCCCGGTGGCAAAGGAGGATTAGGAAACACCAATTTCAAAACACCAACCAACCAGGCGCCTGAACATTCGCAACCCGGACTGCCCGGCGAAGAGGGCTGGAAGATTCTGGAATTAAAAGTTTTGGCTGATGTTGGTTTGGTCGGCTTTCCCAATGCAGGAAAATCCACTTTGCTTTCTGTAATGACTGCAGCCAAACCCAAGATTGCCGATTATGCTTTCACAACCATTACTCCTCAATTAGGAATGGTGGAGTACCGCGACGGAAAAAGTTTTTGCATTGCCGATCTTCCCGGTATTATTGAAGGCGCTGCAGAAGGAAAAGGATTGGGCCATCGCTTTCTCCGCCATATTGAACGCAATTCGGTTTTATTGTTTTTAATTCCTTCTGATAGTAAAGACCATAAAAAAGAATTTGAAGTTCTGGTGAATGAACTGGAAGAATACAATCCCGAGTTATTGCACAAGCAATTCATTATTGCCATCAGCAAAAGCGATATGTTGGATGATGAACTGATGAAAGACATAGAAAAAGAATTGCCGGAAAACATTCCGCACATTTTTATTTCTTCTGTTACCAATAAAAATATTCAGCAGTTGAAGGATTTGTTGTGGAAGGTGTTGAATAGTGCTGCTGCTTAGAATGGTTCTGTTGAATAAGTACTTTCTATGCTGCCTTTTTTAACAGCTCACCAAACAGACTCTCAATCTTCTTAATTGCTTTTTGCATATTGATCCCTTTGCCTAAAACTCCTTTGAAAATATCTCCTTCTTTTTTCAAACGATCAGGCATATTGCGAAGCGTAAATTGAGAAAGTTTCAATCCTCTTTTTACTTCTTCCCAATGCAAAGGCGCTGAAACAGTTGCTCCAGGCTTTGGCCGCAATGAATAGGGCGCCGCCACTGTGGCCTGCGGACGGTTCTGCAAAAAATCAATGTACATATTGCCGCCACGATGTGCCGTCTTTCTTTCAATGGAAGTAAAATGTGGTAATTCGGCATGAACAATTTTTGCAATTCTTCTTCCAAATTCTTTGGAGTCGTGGTAAGTATATTTTGCGCCAAGGGGAATGTAAATATGCAAGCCTGTTGAACCCGAAGTTTTACAATAAGCCGGAACATCAATAGCATCGAGAACTTCTTTGGTAACTCTTGCTGCCTGTATCACTTGTTCAAAACTATTTTCATCCGGATCGAGATCAATGATGCACCAATCAGGATTGTCCGGATTTTTTGCTGTGCTGTTCCATGGGTTCATTTCAATGCAGGCCAGTGATGCTATGTACAATAAGCTGGCTTCGTTGGTGCACAATAAAAATTCTTTTTCCTTTTGCTCGCGATGACTGAAGTAAGGAAAGGTTTCAATCCATGATGGCGCTTTGCCTTTCACATCTTTCTGGTAAAAACTTTCGCCTTTAATCCCGTGCGGATGGCGGTTCAGTGTTTGCGGACGGTCCTTCATATAGGGCAACAAATAAGGAGCTACCTGGTAATAATAATTGATCATATCGCGTTTGGTATAACCTTCTTCAGGCCAAAAAACCTTGCTCAAATTAGTGAAGCGCAATTCATGTCCGCCAATAACACGGGTTTGCGTTTCTTCCTTTGGGTTGAGCAAGGTTTTTCTTTCCTTCTTTGGCGGAGCTTTAATGATGTCTCGTTTCACCAGCATCTGTTCCTTTATTAATTCGTTAGTATTAACAGGAATTTCTTTCACTACTTCCGTTGGCTTTTTATCTTCTCTTAATCCTTTGAAAGATGGCTGGCGAATGGCGCCGCCTTTGGTTTGTTCGCGATAACTGATTTCTGCAACAATCTTTGGCTTTACCCAGGTCACCGTTGCCTTAGGTGGATTAGGACGAAAGCGGGAAGGTTTGTTGTAATCCGGCACCGTTGAAAAAGGACATACATCCGTTTCATAAGGACGAAGTTTTTTAATGATCTCCTCTTGCATTTTTTTATTGAAGCCCGTGCCCACCGGTGTTACAAAATGAAAAGAATTGTTTTCAAAAATTCCCAGCAATAACGCACTGAATAATTTATTGCTGCCTTCGTTATGCGTGTATCCGCCAATCACCAATTCCTGCCTCTTTTCTGTTTTTATTTTCAGCCAGTCTTTGGTTCGTTTGCCAATGGTGTAAATACTTCCAGATCGTTTTGCCATGACACCTTCCAGGTGCAATTGCTTTGCTAATTCAAACGCTTCTTCACCGCTGTCTTTCAAAATTTTACTGAAGCGGAG
>JAICTW010000774.1 GCA_025936195.1 Flavisolibacter sp. | reverse complement strand
TTACCTCCATTGCTATTTTAATTGGAACGGTATATACGTTTTATTCAAGCGGCATTGTGAACGGACATTATTTAGTGCAGGTGTATGCTTTTTTATTGTTGCTTTTGTTTGTATTGCTGAATCGCAAAGCAATTGAGCTAAAGTGGAACGTAGCTGCTGTGGTGGTTTTGCTGTTAAGCTTTGAAAGCATTTCAGAATATTACAACCTGATCATCAGCATTAAAAATCCGGCTGAATACAGGCCAACTTACGAAGTTGTTTCTGAACTCAAGAAAAGAGAACTGGATGATGATAAAATCTTTTTTGCCGATTATCATGTTGGCTATTGGCTGTTGCACCAATATCCGCTCACCAAAAGCAGTACACACCCTTCCAATATAGCAAGGCCTTATCTGTTTAAGTATTACAATGATCCCAATACAACTTCACTGCAGGAACTGAAATACATTATGGAGAAAGTAAAGCCCGATGTTGTTGTCAGCAAATCCGATGATCTTGATTTTTTTTCCGACAGCAGTGCCGAGAATATTTATTTCAGAAAAAACCTTTCTCAAAATTTTCAAAAGATCTACCAGGACACGGTTGATGATATTTTCATTTGGGAAAAGAGGAATTAGTTTTTGTGAGCTTGGTAAAACGTACTGAAGTTTAAGATCGTAACAGAAATCGTTCGCAATTCTCTGCGTAAAATGATTCTCTCTAATAAAGAATTTTGAAATCAGTCCAACTATTTAAACATAAAATAAACCGCACCAATCATAAAAGCAAAACTGATCAGATATTTATAATGGAAAGGTTGCTTCAAAACTATAACGGCAAACAAACTGAAAACAACCAGTGTAATTACTTCCTGCATGATTTTCAACTGAAACACAGTGAATCCTCCTGTGTATCCCAAGCGGTTGGCGGGCACCTGTAAACAATATTCGAAAAAAGCAAATCCCCAGCTGATCAAAATAGCCATCCATATCGGCCAGTTGGTATGCTTCAAATGGTAGTACCACCCAAACGTCATAAATATATTCGAGAGAAAAAGCAGAATGATTGTTCGCATCGTTCAAAGTTTATCTTCAAATAAAAAAGACCAGTAAACCTGGTCTTACTACATCAAAAATATTTCTTTATTAGTTCAAACTTCTAAAATCTACAGGCACCAGTTTGCTTACGCCGGGTTCCTGCATGGTTACACCGTAAATCACATCCACAGTGCTCATGGTGGTTTTGTTATGCGTAACAATGATGAACTGTGAATTGTTGCTGAACTCACGGATCATGTTGGTGAACTTGCCCACGTTAGCATCATCCAGCGGAGCGTCCACCTCATCCAAAATACAGAATGGTGCAGGCTTAATCAGGTAAATGGCAAACAACAATGCCGTTGCTGTCAGTGTTCTTTCTCCACCGCTCAATTGGCCAATGCTGCTCGGACGTTTTCCTTTTGGCTTTGCCATGATGTCAATTCCGGTTTCAGCCAAATTATCCGGGTTTTCCAAAATCAAATCACATTGATCATCTTCGGTGAAAAGGGCTTTAAAAACCCTATGGAAATTTTCACGAACCTGGTTGAAGGTATCGAGGAATTTTTGATTAGCTGTTGTCTCCACTTCGGCAATGGTTTGCAACAAACTTTGCTTAGCGTTTACGAGGTCTTCTTTTTGTTCCACAATAAATTCGTAACGCTTTTTCATTTCTTCAAAAGCTTCAATGGCTGTAGGATTCACTTCACCCAGATTTTCCAGGCGCTTTTTCATGCGGTCGGCTTTTTCCTGCAATTCTTC
>JAICTW010000040.1 GCA_025936195.1 Flavisolibacter sp. | reverse complement strand
TAAATGGATGGAAGAATTATTAAGCAGCAATTATATTTTGCTCTGAACCCTGCAACAGAAAATGTCAGGCAAATAATTATTTGTTCAATTCGTGCATAAAAATTCACTTCCCTTTTTAGATTCCGTGTATTCCATTTCTTTACGCTCCCTATCTTTGCACATGGCAACAAACCCCACCTCGAAAAATTTTATAGAAGGCTTAACCTTCGACGATGTTCTGCTGGTTCCGGATTACTCGGAAATTCTTCCCCGTGATGTGGACATTAAAACAAAGCTTACAAAAGATATTACGCTGAATGTTCCTATGCTTTCGGCAGCAATGGATACGGTAACAGAGGCTTCGCTCGCCATTGCGCTGGCAAGGGAAGGCGGCCTTGGAATTTTACACAAGAATATGACCATTGAAAAACAGGCCGATCAGGTGCGTAAAGTAAAACGAAGTGAAAGCGGGATGATCATTGACCCGATCACCTTAACAGTTGATGCCACTATTGGAGATGCTTTACGGCTGATGCGTGAAAATAAGATCGGCGGTATTCCTATTGTGGATGGCGGCGGAAAATTAGCAGGCATTCTCACGAACCGTGATCTTCGTTTTGAAGAAAACATGCATCGCAAAGTCAGCGAAGTAATGACCAAAGATCATCTTATTACTGCACCTGAAGGAACCGATTTGAAAGGCGCTGAAAAAATTTTACATCAGACAAAAATTGAAAAGCTTCCTGTCATTGATAAATCAGGTAAGTTGGTTGGGTTGATCACCTACCGCGATATTTTACAGGTCACTTCATTTCCGAATGCTGTGAAAGACTCGCTTGGACGATTGCTGGTTGGCGCAGCAGTTGGTGTCACAAGAGACCTGCTGGACCGGGTAGCTGCTTTGCAAAATGTAGGTGTGGATGTAATTTGTTTAGACAGTGCACATGGCCATTCAAAGGGAATAATTGATGCATTAAAAAGTATCCGGAAAAAATTCAAACACATTAATATCATTGCGGGCAATATTGCCACTTCCGAGGGAGCCGAAGCATTAGTAGATGCCGGCGCTGATGCTGTGAAAGTGGGTATTGGTCCCGGCTCCATTTGTACCACCCGCATTGTTGCCGGCGCCGGTGTTCCGCAACTCACAGCTATCATGCAGGCACATGCAGCACTGAGTAAAAAAAATATTCCGCTAATTGCCGATGGCGGTATTCGTTACACGGGCGATATGGTGAAAGCATTGGCAGCTGGCGCAGATTGCGTGATGATGGGAAGCATTTTTGCAGGCACAGAAGAAAGTCCCGGTGATACAATTATTTATGAAGGAAGAAAATTCAAAGAGTATCGCGGCATGGGATCGCTGGGTGCCATGAGCACCGGAAGTAGTGACCGTTATTTTCAGGACCCGGAAGCCGATGTAAAAAAATATGTGCCGGAAGGTATTGAAGGCCGCGTGGCTTATAAAGGAATGCTGAAAGAGATCGTTTATCAGTTTGTCGGTGGGCTGCGTGCAGGTATGGGTTACTGCGGTGCTAAAAATATTTCCGAATTGCAAAACGCAACGCTGGTGAAGATCACCAATGCAGGCATGCGTGAAAGCCATGCACATGATGTGGAGATCACAAGAGAAGCTCCGAATTATAGCAGGAAGTAAGCTGTGAGTTGATTTTTTGGTAAAAAGATTATATCAGTCAATTGTAACCCCATGAGCGTTCAATCTACATGATTGAAAGGAATGAGTGAGAATTGTTGCGGTATAAAGAGAGTATATCTTTCGACAAACTCAGAATTAACTCCACAGGTTAAAACAACACAGTAGATGACTACAAATAATTCTACTTCATTAAAAAAACTTCTTTCAAACAAAAAGTGGAGAATCAGCCTTCGCCAATTCTCCACTTTTTCATTTCTATTTTTCATTGCTACCATCCATCTCCATCAATCATATTCCCCAATCCTCCTAAAATACTTCCTTCCTCTTTCCTATTGACAGTTCCATATTGCAATATTCTGCTGGCTAATCTGCTAACCGGCAAAGATTGTATCCAAACTTTTCCTGGTCCACGCAAAGTAGCAAAGAACACACCTTCACCACCAAACAAAGTATTTTTAATACCGCCTACAAATTGAATGTCGTAATTAACCGAAGCTTCAAAGCCAACAATGCAACCTGTATCGACTTTTAAAAAATCTCCGGGTTGTAAATCTCTTTCCAACACATAACCACCGGCATGCATAAAAGCATAACCATCACCTTCCAGTTTTTCCATAATAAAACCTTCTCCTCCAAACAAACCCGTTCCCAATCTTCTTTGAAATTCAATACCAACACTAACACCTTTTGCTGCGCAGAGGAAAGCATCTTTCTGACAAATTACTTTTCCTCCCAGTTTCGAAAGATCAAGTGTTACAATTTTACCTGCATAAGGCGCCGCGAAATACACTCTTTTCTTTCCGCTGCCAATATTAGTAAACGCCGTCATGAATAAACTTTCGCCTACTAAAATTCTTTTTCCTGCCGACATTAATTTTCCCAGCAATCCTCCTCCTCCCCTGTTGCTCCCATCTCCAAAAATGGTTTCCATTTGAATGCCGTCGTCCATCATCATAAAGGCGCCGCTTTCAGCAATAGCAGTTTCTCCTGGATCCAATTCGATCTCCACACATTGCATTTCTTCGCCAAAAATGCGATAGTCAATCTGGTGGGCAGTTTGGCCATATCCGTTCATAGCTTGTAATTTTTTTCTAAGGTAATGCTTCCATTCACTTTAAAAATCCGTCTCTATTTAAGATTTTGATAAATGGTTATACAACCAATCTCTATTTGACTTACTTTGTCATCCTTCAAATTCAATTATAATTATGAAACAAAAATTTCTGATGCTGGCTTCCTTATTGCTGGTAGTGGTTGCTACTGCTTTTGGACAAGCCAGGCTTGTAGAAAAAGTTACCAAAACCGGCAATGAGCTTGTCATTCCTTACGAGAAGTATGTATTACCAAACGGATTAACCGTTGTGGTTTCCGAAGACCACAGCGATCCTGTGGTGTATGTAGATGTTACTTACCACGTTGGTTCGGCGAGAGAGCAAATTGGCAAATCCGGATTTGCCCATTTTTTTGAACACATGATGTTTCAGGGAAGTGATCACGTGGCCGATGGCCAACATATTAAAATGGTGAGTGAAGCAGGTGGTACCATGAACGGAAGTACTACTGAAGACCGCACCAATTATTTTGAAACGGTTCCCAGCAATCAGATCGAAAAAATGCTGTGGCTGGAAAGTGACCGCATGGGCTTTTTGCTGGATGCGGTGTCGCAGAAAAAATTTGAGATACAAAGGGCCACAGTGAAAAATGAAAGAGGACAGAGAATTGATAACGTGCCTTATGGATTGGCTTTTCAAATCATCAATCAAACTTTGTATCCTTATGGTCATCCGTATTCATGGCCGGTGATTGGATATCTGGAAGATTTGAACAGAAGTGATGTGAATGATCTGAAGAATTTCTTTTTGCGCTGGTATGGTCCCAACAATGCAACACTTACTATTGTTGGTGATGTAAAACCTGCTGATGCATTAAAGCTTGCAGAGAAATATTTCGGCAGCATACCAACAGGACCAAAAGTTGATGCTGCTTCTTTTCCCTTGGTGAGTTTGGATAAAGACCGCTATGTTTCCTATACAGACAATTATGCAAAGCTTCCCTTGCTGGCTGTTGTTTATCCTACAGTTCCCAATTACAATAAGGACATGGCGGCATTACAATGTCTGGCGCAGGTGTTGGGACAGGGAAGAAATTCTGTACTGTTTCAGCAGCTTACAAAAAAACAAATAGCATTGCAGGCTTCTGCCTTTCCGCTTTTTAATGAACTCGGTGGAGAAATGTTTATTCAATTGATTCCTACTCCGGGCAAGAGCCTAGCCGATATGGAAAAATCATTCCGTGCTTCATTGGATTCTTTTGAAAAAGCGGGTGTAACCGATGAAGATGTTGCCAAGTTCCGGGGAAGCCGCGAATCGCAATTGATTAATGGATTACAAAGTGTGCAGGGCAAAGGCGTTCAGTTGGCAGCCTTTCAAACTTTCACCGGAAATCCAAACAAAATTGCCGACCTGTTAAAGAGGTATTCGTCTTTAACCAAGGAAGATGTAATGAATGCGTATAACAAATACATCAAAGAGAAAGGCGCTGTTATCTTAAGTGTTACTCCAAAAGGACAGGAAGCATTGGTAGCCGCAGCAGATAATTACACAATTGATTCTTCGCATTATGTTGCGCCAAATTATGGTTATGACAAATTGAAATATGTAAAAGCAAAAGACAATTTCGACAGAAGTAAAATGCCAGCTATCGGCGCCAATCCTCAGGTAAAAGTTCCGGCATTTTGGATAAAAGATATGGCTAATGGAGCAAAAGTAATTGGTGCACAGAATACCGAAATCCCAACTGTTACATTTTCAGTTACCATTCCCGGCGGACATCTGGCTTCTGCCAATGATCTTTCCAAAGCAGGTCTGGCAAGCTTCTTCTCCGACATGATGATGGAAGACACCAAAAATTATACAGCAGAACAATTATCAACTGAACTGCAAAAGCTCGGGAGTTCTATCAACATCTCCAGTAGCACTGATGGCATTACTTATACAGTACAGTCATTAAAAAAGAATTTTGATAAAACGCTGGCTTTGTTGCAGGAGCGTATGTTCAATCCAAAATTCACAGAGCAATCGTTCAACCGTTTAAAACAACAGGCACTTCAGGGCTTGAAACAAAAGAAAAGTCAGCCTTCTGCAGTAGCCAGCGATGTATTTGCAAAACTGAATTATGGCGATAAAAATATTTTGGGCATCAGTGAAGATGGAACGGAAGAAACCGTGAAGAACATTACACTTGACGATATCAAAAACTATTACAACAATTACATGACCTCTGTTGGAACAAAAGTGGTAGTAGTGGGCGACATTACTGAAAAAGAAGTGCTTCCCAAACTTTCTTTCCTTGATAAATTACCAAAGAAAAAAATTCAGCTTCCAACACCGGAAGCATTGACAGCTAATGTTGATAAAACAAAGGTGTATTTGGTGGATGTTCCCAAAGGTGCACAAACTGAATTTCGTATTGGTTATGCAACAGGTTTGAAATATGATGCAACAGGCGACTACTACAAAGCTTACTTAACCAACTTCGCATTGGGTGGAGGATTTGACAGCCGTTTGAATTTAACCTTACGTGAACAAAAAGGTTGGACTTACGGAGCGAGCAGCCGCTTTAGTGGTGATGAGTATTCCGGCGATTTTCAATTCAGTTCGGGTATTAAAGCAGAAGCAACCGACAGTGCCTTAGCTGAATCCATGAGCATCATTAAAAATTATGTTCAAAATGGTCCAACAACAGACGAAGTAGCTTTCATGAAAAATGCCATTGGACAAAGTGATGCTTTGAAATACGAAACAGGTTTTCAAAAAGCAGCGTTCATCCGTCGCATACTCGATTATAATCTTCCTGCAAACTATACACAAAAGCAGGCAGAGATATTAAAAAGCATGACGCCTGAACAATTGCACGCATTAGCACAGAAATATTTGAATCCGGATAAGATCAATATTTTATTGGTGGGTGATAAGGCAAGAATTCTTCCCGGCATTCAAAAGCTGGGTTATGAAGTGGTAGAATTGGATGTGGACGGAAATAAAGTAGACGGTAAGAAAGCATTCTGATAATTCATTAAACAAAGGAAAGCGTCTCAGCAATGAGGCGCTTTTTTATTGTACAGAAAACCGCTTAAATTTGAATGATGCAAAAAGCTGTTGCTAAAAAGTCATTGAAAGATAAAAGTTCTGATTTTGCTTACTGGCAGCAAAAAACAGAAGCAGAACGATTGGCAGCTATTGAAATGCTGCGGCAGCAATACATACATTTTAAATATTCTGATGTTCAGCCCCGATTTCAAAGAGTTTATAGAGTTATTAAACAAAAATGAAGCTTTATATCTGGTAGTTGGCGGCTATGCAGTTGGCGTACATGGTCACCCTCGTTATACGGGTGATTTGGACATATGGCTATTACCTGAAAAAGAAAATGCAAAAAAAATTCTTACGGCCATTAATGAATTCGGATTCGGTTCGCTTGGGATAAGTGAAGATGATTTAACCAAAGAAGGGATAGTTATACAATTAGGCTACCCTCCCTTACGAATTGATCTTTTAACCGCAATTGATGGCGTTTCATTTCAGGAATGCTATCCAGGTCGAAAAACAGTTTCTATTGAAGGCTTGCAGGTAAGTTTTATTGGTTATTATGACCTCATTAAAAATAAAAAAGCCAGCGGCCGGCATCAGGACTTAGGTGATATAGAAAATCTCCAATAAAATTTTCGGCATCTTATTAGCAGCTTTCTCTTAAAATCAATGTCCCTTAAGTAATGACCTCATCAAAAAATTAAAAGCAAAGTTTGAACCTTCTACTACTGCTCAATTCCGATATAGAAAGAACAACATTGTAGTGCAAACAAATGAAGAAGGAAATGCCATCCGTGCTTTCATTGGCAAAGCAAATGACGAAGGCATCGTTAACGGTGATCGCTATAGCCGCGTTTTAAAAAAAGACAAAGCCTCATAAAGAGAAAACTATGTTTGACAAAAACTTATCCTTTGAATTGCTTTTATTGTTGAGTGCTGCTGGCATGGTTTTGCTTTCTTTTTTTAAAAGAAGTTATGGCAGTTTCATTAATAGCGTTAATCCGGCAATTATTTTGGTGATTATGTTTGTAACCAAGGCCGGCAAAAGAAAGAGCGAAGGAAAGAGTATGGGTGAGCCGGGTAAAGGGACGATCTAATAAACAGTTTTATTTGAAAAGATTATTGGTGTATCCATTAATATTCTGAACCGACCTGAGAAGATCATAGAATTCGTTTTGAAAAAAAACAGGCTGCCTCAAAAAAGAGACAGCCTTTCTATTGGACAGTAACGGGTCAGTTGTACTTATACCCTGACCTTGTTCATTCTGCGCAGGTTGGCAGCGCCTCTGTTCGTTACCTTTCCAAGGAACGAGTCTTTCACCTTCAAAGCTTTTTCTGCATTTACTTCTGCACTGCCTACACCGGTGTTTTCGATGTTCATGGTTTGCACAATGAAATTGCCTGCCTGCAAAGAACCAACGCCTGTATTTTTTACAACGGCTTCGCTGGCCTTGCCACTTAGCTTTACGCTGCCTACGCCTGTGTTCCTGATGTCAACTTTATTAGCATTCAAGCTCAAATCTATATTACCAACGCCGCGATTATTCAGGTCAAGATCATCAAAGAAAAGCGATTGATCGGAAATTACGTTTCCTACAGTGCCTAAATCCATTTCTTTTAATTTTTTAAAAGTTACATAGACGATCATCTTACCTGCATGTTTCAGATTTTTGTTTTTCAGTTTGTCCATATCAATCACCAGCTTATTGCCTTCGTTATGTACATCAAAATACTGCTGTAGATTTTCATCGGCCTCAATCTTTACACTTTCCTTATTGCCCTGAGCTAATTTCAGTTGGTACACTCCGCTGGCCTTAAGTGCATCGAAGGAGGAAACAGTTATATCACGCGTTACTTGTTTGCCATTACCTTCAATCGTTTCCCTGTTGTTATTATTATCCTGGGCCTGTGAAAGAAGGGTGAAAAACAATGCCGCTAAAGAAGTTAAAAGAAATCGTTTCATAAAAATAATTTAGATTATGGTTTAAACGAAAGACTTCGTAAAACGAAGTAAGGTTTTATATGTTACAGCTGATAGCGAAAAATTTATCAGCGGCGGAATAATGGGCTGGAAGGTTTGAAATGTTCTCGACTGTTTTACGCAAATTGCAGCTATGGTTTTCAATCTTTCACAACTAACAACAATTGAGAAGCAATATTACCTGCAGCATGTAATAGCACCGAGGCCCATTTGTTTTGCTTCTACCATTGACAAGGATGGGAATGTGAATTTAAGTCCCTTCAGCTTTTTCAATATGTTCTCTTCCAGTCCACCCATTGTTATTTTTTCGCCTTCCAGAAGAGTAAGAAATAATACAACTAAACATTCTTTGCAAAATGTATTGGAAGTACCAGAAGTAGTCATCAATATTGTCAGTTATGATATGGTGCAGCAAACTTCACTGGCAAGCTGTGAATACGAAAAAGATGTTGATGAATTTATAAAAGCAGGATTTACCAAGGAGCCTGCAACAATGGTAAAGCCACCGATGGTGAAAGAAAGCAAGGCAAAGCTGGAATGTAAAGTTCTTGAAGTAAAAGGTTTGGGTGAAGAAGGCGGCGCCGGTAACCTGGTGATCTGTGAAGTGCTGTGCCTGCATGTGAATGATGAACTTCTTACAGAAGGGAATAAATTTGACCAAACAAAACTGGAACATGTGGCAAGGCTTGGCGGCGACTGGTATTGCCATGTTTCGAAAGAAAATTTATTTAAGGTACCGAAGCCCAATGTGCAACTCGGGATCGGTTTTGATGCTTTACCGGAAAGTATCCGCTACAGCAAAATTTTATCCGGCAATCATTTGGGACAATTAGCCAATGTTCATGAAATGCCGGTAGTGCAACCTTCTTTTGATGATGAACATCTGAAAAATATTATTCAGTATTTTTCTGTAAATCCGGATGAAATGGAAATGGAATTGCATCAATACGCAGCTAAGTTGCTGGAGAATGGAAAGATTGACGAAGCCTGGCAGGTTTTATTAGCCGATACCAGTATGATTTAAGTTTTGAGACCTTGTTTTCTGTTCTCAATGCGCTGACGCAGATATTTGAAAAAACGGGAACGTTCTCTCTCACTGACCGTACTGATCAAAGTTGATTTCCGTTTCAGATTCTGAATGTGCTCGTACATATTATCGCAGAAACGGACATCGGTAGTTAAAAGAAAATTCAGAACATTGTGAATAAGGAAAGCTGATTTCGTTCCGTCAAGCGTTACTAAAATATTTCCTTCCAAAATCAATATTTCATTGAAGTACATGTGGTACCTGCCCAAAGGTTTCTTTAAATCATCAACAGAAAATTTATAGCCCTCCGTTGCCTGGTATTCCAGATGCGAGATCAATTTCTCTGCTGCATCATACAAAATATAGATCTCATCGGAGTTCGAAAAAATATTTGAATCGTAATAGTAGTCAATTTGCCGCAGTGTACTATTGATGCTCTCAATATTCCACAGTTCTTCTGAATCCAATTGATTATAGTAATTCAATGCCTTCAGGCTTAACTCGTAATATTGGTCGGGATAATCATCCAATCTGAATTTTTTAGTTGCAAAATCGGGGTGCTGCAAAATATTCTTCATCCAGAAATAATATTTGAAAGCAGCAATCTCCCTAAAATGATAATGATGGAAAATAGGAATATCCTTTGCCAGGTAGGTCATGGATTTTTGCTTGAACCCATTCATGTATTTCACCTGCTGAACAATGTTCGACAGGTATTCATCATACCTGAATGCATGAGGATTTACAAAATTTCCTTTGAATAAAAATGAATCAGAACGAAGGTCAAGAAGATTATCCAATGAAAGCTGGTAGGAAATACAAAGCTTATACACTTCTTCAAAGCTTAAAGACTTCTCGCCCCTTATTCTTCTATACGCACTATCCGTACTTACGTCCAAAGCCGCTGCCACTTCATCAACCAGGGAAAGATGTAAAGGCAATTTGCTTTTGATGTACTGAAAGATCTGTAACTGTAGTTCGGATGCAGGCATTAGCGTAGTGCAGTTGTGTGGTTTGGAATTTTCTTAAGCAAGATGTTAAAGAAAATATTTCTTTGCTTCTCGCTTACATTGCTCAATATGGTAGCTCTTCGCATCAGCATTTGCAATTTTAAATAAACGTCATCGCAAAATTCTTTATCCTGCGTTACCATATAATTCAAAACATCATAATTAAGGTACAATAGTTTCTTGCCATTTAGTATGGACATTATCGTATTGTCGCCAAGCACTACCCTGTTATAATAAAGCTGATAGTTTAGCTTTTGGTAATCGTGTTTTTCTCCGGGATAAAACTTACAGCCTGCATCTGCCTGTGTTCTCAAATGTTCAATGGTGCTTCTTAAAGCATCGTATATTTTTTCAACATCACTTTCTGATGAAAAATATCCGGCCTCACGGTAATACTCCACCTGGGAAATAGTGCTGTTCACACATTCGGTGTTCCATATTTCAATAGAAGGAATGGTGTTGTATACTTTAATTATTTGCTCTCCTGCCTGT
>JAICTW010000165.1 GCA_025936195.1 Flavisolibacter sp. | reverse complement strand
GGTAGGTAACATTCAGCACCGGGATTCGTATACTGTGCGAACCGTCTTTCGTTATAATGATTTTTCTTTCCACTCAACAAAATTGTGTTTACCATTCCGTTTTTAATTTTAATTTTTCAGTTTTAATTATGAAATACATAACTCACCTTTCCAAAGACAAAAAACTGGCAAAGCTTATCGGACAGCACGAGCCTTTTACATTGAAATCACATAAAAATATCTGCCTGCGTCTTTGCGCTTCTATTATGAGCCAGCAACTCTCTACTAAAGTTGCTAAAGTGATTTATCATCGCTTTTTGGAATTATACGGCGGCAACGAACCCACGCCCAAACAAATTGTCGACACACCTTTTGATAAATTAAGAGCCATTGGAATGTCGAATGCCAAAACGCAATATGTTTTAAATGTGGCGCAATTTGCCATTGATAATGACCTCAATGATAAACGACTAAAAAAAATGAGCGATGAAGAGATCATTGAGTTGCTTACTCAAATTAAAGGAGTGGGAAGATGGACGGTGGAAATGCTGTTAATGTTCACTCTTGGAAGAGAAGACCTTTTTTCAGTCGATGATTATGGTATTCAAACAGCCATGAAAAAAGTTTATAAACTGGATGACAGCAACAAAAAAGCATTCAAAGAAAACTTATTGAAGATCTCCAAAAAATGGTCGCCCTATCGAACCTACGCCTGTCTTCATTTATGGCATTGGAAGGACAATGCTCCTGTGTTGAAAAAATAGTGACTAAAAAAAACAGCAAAACCTACCTGTTTCAAACATAAAAATATATTTTAGAAGACTGATTCCCTCTAACCATTATCCATCAGCCGTATTCCTTCTTAGTCCGTTACTTCTGTGCTTGCTGTAAATCTAATGCCATGTCTGAAAAAAACGTCTTATTGAAAATGACCATGGAAAAGACAC
The DNA here is from genome assembly GCA_025936195.1 of Flavisolibacter sp. Next base: position 5,525 of record JAICTW010000165.1, on the reverse strand, counting down.
GTTTGATCAATGAACTGATCACTAACTTTCTTGGCCATTCGCCAACACAGGAGGAGAAAAAACAATTTCACATTCTAAATCTTCTTGATGAAAGCATTGTTTATTACAGAGGTGATTTGATTGGAACCGTAAAGCACGACGGTGATGATGGATTGGTTATATGATCACCTTCTCCGCCGTTTGTAAATAGTTTTCATCAATCACTGCTCCCAGTCCCGGTGTATCGGGTACTTCAATGATCCCCTTATCAAGGTATTCAATCCCTCCAATTACAGGATCTTCTGTAAACATCAGTGGTGTATCAAAATCGCAATGATGAATATGATCATTAGCCAGGGCCAAATGTGCAGATGCCGTCATTCCGAGTCTTGATTCCATAAAACCACCCACCTGCATTTGCATGTTGGCCTTTGCACCCAGTTGTGCAATTTGTAATCCTTTATAAAAACCGGAAGATTTGCCCAATTTAATGTTGAACATTTTGCAGGCTTTTAATTGTATCAACCTTTCGGCATCGTGTTCATCACTGCAACTTTCATCAGCCATGATGGTGATAGGAGCTGCTTCAGAAACTTTGTTCAATTCCATAAAGCGATAACGCAGTATTGGCTCTTCGCAATATTCAATATTGTATTGTGCCAAAGCTTTCAAAACTTCAATAGCATTGTCTGCAGTTTTCCAACCCTGGTTAGCATCAATGCGTAAAGGATAATCTATGCCGATCCCTTCGCGGATGGCTTTAATACGTTCCACATCTTTTTCTTTGCTTTCACCCAGTTTTACTTTCACTGCCGGAAAGCCATGCTGCACAATTTTGATGGCGTCGCTTTTCATTTTCTGAGGATCGCCAATGCTTACGGTATAATCTGTTTCCAAAACCTTGTTCCTCTCTCCACCTAAAAATTTATAAAGAGGAACGCCGGAGTGTTGAGCCGCAATATCATGCAAGGCCATGTCAAAAGCACTTTTAATGCTGGTATTGCCGTAAATGGTTTTGTCCATGATGTCCATACATTCAGCAATATTCAATGCATTCTTTTCCTTCAGCACTTTGGCAAAATATTGTGCAACGATAAAACAGGTATCAACACTTTCGCCGTTTATGGACATATAAGGGCTGCATTCGCCATAACCGGCGCAACCATCTTTTGTGCGAATGATGACAATAATATTCTGAACATCGTTCTGAGGTCCGAGGGAAATAACAAATGGTTCTTTTAGATCAATAAACAGCTTGTAAATTTCTATGGACTGAATGGTTGTGCCTGTCATGTTTGGTTTTTGAGGCGGTAAAGTTAAAAGCAAATTCCATCCGCAATAAAAACCTGATTTGCACGATTTATGAGGTGAATCTTTAAAACATCTATGAAGAACATTCTGTTGCTGTTTTCTTTCGTATTCATTTTTTCAGGGTGCAAAAAATCACTGGATGCATTGCCTGAAACCACCCAAAGTGGCGCCAATACATTTGGTTTGAAATTGAACGGAGCTTATTGGGTTCCGCAAAAATTTGCCGGAATTAATATGCCGATATTAGAAGCTTCCCTCAGCGGTCTAAACGATCTGCTCATTCGTGCACAGAATTTCGCTTCTGAACCCACAGAAACTGAATTTGATATTTATTTGAAGAATGTCACTGGTCCAGGCACCTATGCCCTTAATCAAAGCACTGATGTTTATCCAAATGCAGCAGCAAGCTATGCTTACTATGTAAAAAGAAAACTTAGCCCTTTAAACGAGTGGATCACTAATCCGCAATACACCGGAACAGTCACCATCAGCAAATTTGATCCGGAGAATCGCATTGTATCAGGAACATTTGAATTTACGGCAACAGGTATGGACAGCTATAACCCGGCATCGCCAATTACAGTAACCGAAGGCAGATTTGATGTAAAGATTCAATAATCAAATAATATCCGCATGCCTCCGCTGATCATAAAAGGCAGTGGTACATTTTTGTTATTGTGTAAATATGGAGAAGGATAATCAGATGTAGGTATCCATGTTCTTAGGTCTCCATACAGAAAAAAACTTCCACCAATCGGGAATTCAACACCGGTTCCAAGATCAAGCGTTAACCTGTAAAATTTACTGTTGCCTGCACGGATGGGTGTGTTGTATAAATTGGTATCAATTGCACGGGAGAAAACGTTTTCCACCTTGGTGAACATCAGTCCAAATCCTGCAATACTGTAAAGATTCCATCCGGTTTCTGAATCAAAGCTTCCTTTGAGATAATGTTTCCATCCTAAAGAAACTTCATTGTTCCGCCAGGTTGCCGAAGCCATGAAAGGTACGGAAGCCGGAAATGTAGTAGATGCTTTTGCATCGGCGGCAAAATTATTTTTGAATTTGCCGGGTGTGTAATAGGATAACCAGGCATAAGCGCTTTGCTTTTTATTAAAATGAAGATTGAATTGAATGGTTTCTCCCAATGACCAGAATTTTTGTTTCGGACTAAAGTTCCGCATCAAAGAAAGATCTGGTGCAATGCTGAAGCGAAGTTGGGCACTGCCGGAAATACCACAGAATAAGAGAAAAAGGAGAATAAAATTTTTCAAGCCGATCAATTAAGATTAAAAAAAATCCCGCAAGACGCGGGATTAAAATTAAGTGCAACAGAATTATTTTCTCAGAGTTAATTCTTTAATGATGTTCTCTGCTCCTCCAATCTTATCAATACTCCAAAGCACGGCGCGAATGTCCACACAGATCGTACGGTTCAAATCTTTATCGAACTGCAATTTGTGACTTAATGCTTCATAATTACCATCGAAAGCAAGCCCGATCAATTCTCCGTTTCCATTCATCACCGGAGAACCTGAGTTCCCTCCTGTAATATCATTGGTAGTGATAAAGCAAACCACAAGATCATTCTTTTTAGCATCTTTATACTGACCGAAATCCTTAGCCCGTGCTGTTTTCAAAAACTCCTGCGGCAGATCAAATTCATAATCACCCGGAATGTATTTTGCCAACATGCCGCTCATGGTAGTTTCATAATCATAATGCACGGCATCACGCGGATTGTAAGAAGCTACTTTGCCATAGCTCAAACGCATGGTGAAGGTGGCATCAGGATACATTACTTTACCAGGGTTCATTTCCATAATACCTTTCAGGTACAAACGTCCCCATTCATTATTGGCAGTAACAAACTGCTGATAAAAAGGAGCGTATTTGCTAACATAGTTTCTTATGAAAGTATTGGCAAGATTGTACGCCAGGTCTTGTTGCAACGTATTGGCATCGGGACGTTGCACAAAGTCATTCCATTTTTTATCGTTAAGGATCATCGTATTTTGAAAAATCGCATCTGCATATTTTTCATAAGTAGATGCTTTATCCAAAGCACCATACTCGTTTCGTATAGCTTCATACAAACCTTGTGGCTGCTGGTTTTTAGGAATGTCATTGTAGTACATCTGCAACACAGAGCCAACAATGCTTTGATCGGAAGGTTTATTCTCTGCTTTTAGAAAACGCTGGCGTGCCTGATCGGCTGCGGCTACCGCTCTCTTAATGGCATCGGTGGAAGTACCGGGTTTTGTCAATGCAGTTTCCAGCCCCTGTAAGGAAGCGGCAAAGGCCAGCAATGGCGATCCCAAAATACCTTCATTTATGTACATGCGGTGCATGGCATAAGGCCTCCATGCATCGTAAGCTGTCTGCAAATCGGTAAAAATATTTTTGTACTCAGGTTTGTTTTGCGCCCATTTTATAAAGGCTTCTTCCTGCTTTTTCTTTTGACCGTAAATATCATATTTCAATAATTGCTCTGTTTCGCCTTTGTAGAATTTCCAATAGTTGGCAATGCCCGCATAGCTTGATGCCAGTTGTAATTTGATGGCAGGATCTTTCTTCATTTCTTCGAACATGTATTTCAAACGCATGTCGCGAAGCTTTACCAAAGTAGGATTATTGATATCTGTTGACAACTGAACACCCAGAGAAGATTCATAACGATTGGTGCTGCCGGGATAACCGTATATCAATGAAAAATCTCCTTCGTTTCTGGATTTTAATGAAATGGGTAAATACCATTTTGGTTTTAATGGTTTGTTGCCTGCGCTGTAATCTGCAGGACTTCCATCGGGTGCAGCATATACACGGAAAACGGAATAATCAATTGTGTGGCGAGGCCATTCCCAGTTGTCAGTATCACCACCAAATTTCCCAAGTGCTTCCGGTGGCGCACCTACTAATCGTACATCAGTGTAGCGCTGATAAACGAATGCAAGGAACTGATTGCCTTTGAACAAAGCACTAACACTTGTGCGGATGTGTTTTGAAGCGTCGCTCATTCTTGCATTGATGGCAGCAAGTATCTGGTTTTGCCGATCCACTCTTTGCTGTCCGCTAAGTCCCTGCAATGAATCCAATACCAGTTTGGTTACATCTTCAACCCTGGTTAAAAACTCCACATACAAATTCTGAGTGTTGCCGGGAATCTCTTCGCCCATATTCCGGGCATAAAAACCGTTTTGCAAATAGTTGTGTTCAACAGTGCTTGCACCTGCAATTACACTGTAACCGCAGTGGTGATTGGTAAACACTAATCCCTGCGGGCTCACCATTTCGCCGGTGCAACCTCCGTTAAAAATAACAATAGCATCTTTCAATGAAGCTTTGTTGATACTGTATAATTGTTCTTTGGTAAGCTTCAGGCCTTTTTTCACCATATCGTTATACACTTGTTGTCCAAGCAACATGGGCAACCACATGCCTTCATCGGCTGCGGCCTTAAAAACAAAGCTTACAAAAAGGATAAGGACGATGAATACTTTTTTCATGTTTATATTTTTTAGCACCGCAAAGCTAAGGCAGAGGAAAAGCTTTTAAGAAATAAACTATTATTCGTAAGAATCAAAACAAAGAAAGAGGGATGGTTGAAGAAATGTTAAGCCTGGCTGTGAAAAAGCTTTTATGCGTGTATGATATTGTTTATAGTTCTTGCGTTAGTAAAAAAAATTCACTTGCCAGGCAACAACTTCCCTGCCTGATCATTCTTGATATCAATATGCCGGCACGAATGGAATGGAAACTCTTTCCCGCATCAGGCAATCAGAAGATTTTAAAACCTTTTCTGCAGTAGTGTTTACTGCTTCCTCAAGGGAATTGGACCGGTTGTTTGCCAAAAAATGGGGCGCCGAATTTATTACGAAGCTCCGATGTTTCAGAAAATAGAAAAGCTGGCGAAATGATTTGTTTCTTTGTGCACGGCTGTTGTTTCCTTAAAAGCATAACTGCTACAGGCTGATGTATTGCTGCAAATGATCAATGGTTTGCTGTTGCATGGCAATGGTTTCCTTGACCACATCGCTCATGGAAATAATTCCTTTTAACTCGCTGCCCTGAAATACAGGAAGATAACGAACGTTGCAGGCCGACATTAATTCGCGGCAGTGATCCATTGAATCTTTAGGATTAACTGAGGGAAGATCAGTGCTCATAATTTCTTCGACGGGAGCCGTGGTTGAGTTTTTTCCTTTCAGCACTACCTTTCTTGAATAATCCCTTTC
>JAICTW010000799.1 GCA_025936195.1 Flavisolibacter sp. | reverse complement strand
TGTCTGTTGATTGGTTAAACGGAAGAAGAACTCCCGATGCGAATCAAGCGGTAAAAGCTACTATTACGGGATTAAATTTAGGGACGGATGCTCCACGTATTTTTAAATCGCTGGTGGAAGCAAGCTGCTTTGGTGCAAAAGCAATAGTAGAGCGGTTTATCCAGCAAGGAATTCCTGTCAGAGGCTTAATAGGCATGGGAGGAGTTGCAAAAAAATCGTCTTATATTATGCAAACAATGGCAGATGTAATGAACATGCCCATCAAGATACATAAGTCAGAACAAACCTGCGCTACAGGCGCGGCAATGTTTGCAGCAACGGCCGCGGGCATTTATAATAATGTTGAGGAGGCGATGAGCAAAATGGGACAAGGGTTTGAAAAGGGATATTATCCCCGTAAAGAGAATGTTGAGATCTATGAAAAGAGGTATTTGAAATATCAGAAACTTGGAGAATTTACCGAACAACTGTTAAAATTATAAATAATGACTCAAAGCAAATATGCGCATATTCAGCAGCAAGCATATGAAGCAAATATGCAATTGCCAAAATTGGGGTTGGTCTTATTTACTTTTGGAAATGTAAGCGCTGTTGACAGGGATTTGCAGGTCTTTGCGATTAAACCAAGCGGAGTTCCTTATGATGAACTTTCTCCTGAGAAAATGGTTATTGTTGATTTTGATGCCAATGTTGTAGAAGGAAACTTGCGTCCTTCGTCAGATACCAAAACACATGCGGTGCTTTATAAGAATTGGAAAAATATTGGTGGAATTTCGCATACTCATTCCACCTATGCAACTGCATGGGCGCAGGCATTAAGAGATATTCCGATTTATGGAACTACGCACGCGGACCACTGCACCTGCGACATTCCGTGTGCGCCTCCGATGAGCGATGACATGATCGAGGGAGATTATGAATACCAAACCGGCTTTCAGATCATCAATGCTTTGAAAGAAAAAAAAATTAATCATGAAGAAATGGAAATGATTTTGGTAGGAAATCACGCACCGTTTACGTGGGGAAAAAGTGCCGAGAAAGCAGTTTACAACAGCGCTGTTTTGGAAACCATTGCAAAAATGGCATTCATAACAGAAAGCATAAAAGCAGATGCATTGCGTCTGAAAAATTCTTTGATCAAAAAACATTATGAACGGAAGCACGGAAAGAATTCTTACTACGGTCAATAATTTTAATAAAAAAATTGACGTTATTACAAAAAATCAATTTATGAAAACGACGTTTTTTTCATTCTTTTTTTTCCCAGATCAAATAAACAGAATCAGAATTAATTGTGATTAAGAATTTGAAACCATATTATTTAATAGCAGCATTATTTCTTTTTTCTTTTGCATCCTTTGCGCAGCAAACTAATCTTGCTTTGACACCGCCAATGGGATGGAATAGCTATAACTGCTTCGGCTCTGCAGTTCATGAAGAGGAAGTAAAAGCCAACGCAGACTTTATGGCCAAAAATCTAAAGCAGTTTGGTTGGCAGTATATAGTGGTAGATTTTTTATGGTCATACGATAATCCACCGGGAAGCACAGTAGGAAATCCTTATCAAAGCAGGCTTCATGACGGCTCTTATATTCCGTGGTTGAGTATGGATAAATATGGAAGATTGCTTCCTGATCCGAAC
>JAICTW010000106.1 GCA_025936195.1 Flavisolibacter sp. | reverse complement strand
ATAACAAAACGAAGAACTGCTGTCTGCAATGCAGAATTTGTTTGCATCAAAATTCAATATTTTAATGAATGGCTTTTTGGATAGAACCGCCTGATAGAAATAATAAGGATCTTTCGGTTTACGGTCCCATTCAAGCAATCCTTTATTGTTCATGTGCGGCATGGATTCTGTTCTTGTCTCGGAATTGAAATCGGCAAGATTCCAAATGATTGCTCCCGCAACGTAAGGACGTTTCATCATTTCCGTAAAATAGTATTGATGAAAACGGGTAGTGTATTCAACACTCTTATCAAAGCGAATGGGCTGTGCACTCCTGATCCTTGGATCGGCATCGGCACCGTATTCAGTTACCATAAAAGGCTTGGGGGGAAACTCTTTATGAAAACGGTCCAGGAACAAAGGGAAATCATCCATGCTTCCGCCGTACCATCCGGAATATAAATTCCATCCTATGATCATTGGTATTTCCAGCAACCCGGCATTTTTATATTGAGAAAGATTGCCGTGATCGGCCATCATGGTATAGCGGTAAGGATCTTCTTTTCGCGTTATGGCTTCCAAACGTTTTGCCAGCTTTGTAATGTTTGCTATATAATTTTTTTGCTGCTCTGAATTGTTTTGAAAATGCGTTTTCAGTAAGACCTCGTTCATGTAACACCAGATGATGACGCTGGGGTGATTGTAATTCTGCCGGATCATTTCCAACTGCATTTGTTCGCAATTGTGATAAAAGCTATCCGTCTCTGAAATCTCGTTCACAACCGGAATTTCAACAGAAGCCAGCAAACCTAAGCTATCACAGGCTTTCATTACAGAAGGATCTTGCGGGTAATGGGCAATGCGTAAGAAATTAGCCCCCATTCTTTTTAAAAGTACCACATCCTCTATGGCAAGACTGTCCGGCACTGCATTGCCCAGTCCTTTATAATCCTGGTGACGACTGGCGCCAACTAATTTATAGGAAGAACCATTTAGAAAAAAACCTTTATCGGCATCAAAGCTGAACCAGCGGAAGCCGAGCGGATTAAGGATAAGATCTAAAACCTTTCCTTTTGCATCAGTAATTTTTGTTTCTGCTTTGTAGAGATAAGGCTGCTCCGGCGACCAAAGATTTGGCTGCTTTATTGAACTGATTTCCTGCAAAACATTTTGATCAGAAAATGGTGCAAGGGATGTAATTGATTTTGTTTCGGCGATGATCTTTCCTTTGTTATCAATAATGCTTGTTGTTACAATAATTTTCGTCTGAGAATTGGTTTCGTTAGCAACAATGCTCCTGATATGCACCGATGCATTCTCTTTAGAAACGCGTGGCGTAGTTATGTAAACGCCGTTGCTTCCTTTATCAGTTGTAGCAAAATGAATTTTGTTGGTCGTCACCAAATAAACATCGCGATAGATACCGCCGTAAAATGTAAAATCAGCAGAAAGTGGGGCAATGTTTTCATTATAACTGTTGTCTACTTTTACCAGCAACTCATTCGTTCCGTTGAAGTGAATGTATTTGGTAATTGGAACTGAAAAAGCGGTGTAGCCGCCAACATGTTCTCCGGCCTTTTTGCCATTGATAAAAACTTCCGTTTGCTGGTTAGCGCCTTCAAAAAAAACAGAAACCCCTTTATTCTTATAATCATTGCCGACAGTAAAAGATTTTTTATACCATCCAACGCCTCTGTAATATCCAGGTTCATCATCCAATACATCATTTAGGTTCCATGTATGTGGCAAATGCACTGTTTGCCAGCTTTGTTTGGAAGTATCGCCTTTTATAAATTTCCAGTGTTCATTCATATTACTGATCTCACGAAAAGATTTTGTCTGACTGTGAGCGATGCTTCCAAGCAATAAACAAAAAAGAAAAAGGAAAGCTTTCAAGGCAAATAATTGATAGCTGGATATGAGTTTCTCCATGAGAATTGAAGGTTGAAAAAAGGTCTTGAATAAATTCTACCCAAGACCTGGCTGCTATGAGAGACTGCTTACTTAGCGATTGCTCATTTAATATCTATAGGCCGGTTGTAGGCGGTGGAAAAAGTATCCACTTCATACTTGTCAGTTAAGTTGTCCATAAGCTGAACCTGAACTCTTCTTGTACCCGAAGCCGTATTGTTCAACATCTTTACATAAATAGTATCTGTTGCTCTTTTTGCCTGTGGAAACAGGATGGAATATTTCCCATCAACAGGTTGAATGACACTTCCGTTTTTATCTACAATGGCATAGTCCACTCCCAGTACCGCAGGATTAGCAATGCCTGTTGTGGATACGTTATAAAAAGCAACAGCATCGTAATCCCGTACATAAGCGGAATAAAATTGAACCGTTAGTTTTAATAAAGATGCCTGATTGCGCTGAGCGGTTACGACGGAATTATTATTAGGAAGATAGGCCGCATAATAATGGTTTGCATATTCAGGCAGGCCTTCTTTTTTGTAATCTCTTTTTTCGCATGAAACGAATAACATACCAGCGATAAAAAGAAATGATATAAATAGTATTGATCTCATTTTTTAAATTTTTTTATTGCCAATTTGGATTCTGCGTTACGTTGCCACCACTTAAAGAAATTTCGTTAAGCGGCACAGGATATAAATAATCACGGTCTGCCTGGAACTTGCGGTTACTTGCCGGTTCTGCAATGATGATATTATCAGCATTCAATTTTAGTGTGTTGGGATTGGTGCCCGGCCAATCGGCTGCAATAAATTTTGCGCCCAGTAGATCTTGTGGTAACACTTTTTCAGCCGTTTTCCAACGGATCAAATCATCATAGCGAAAACCTTCCAGTGCCAGTTCCACTGTTCGTTCCCTACGGATCTCTTCCCGCATGTTCAAATTGTTTGCAGCTACAAATGCATTGGTGAGTTTTACATTCAGCCCTGCTCTTTTCCGTAAGGCATTTATGGTAAGATCCAGATCGGCATCGCTGATACTTCCATTCAATTCATATTTTGCTTCGGCGTAGATCAAAAGGATTTCAGCATAACGCATTAGGATGCGATCCACTGTTGCTGCACCATTGATTGTCCAGTCTTCGAGATTGAATCCTTTTTTGGTTGCATAAGCAGACCGTGCGCCCAATGATGTTGTAGGAACCCAGGGACCTTTGTATGCCTGTTCATTTGCCTGGAAAACGGTGTAAGTCAAACGCGGATCTCTATTTTGGAGAATAGTATTGTAACTGGTCTCATCTGCTTCAGAAACAAATAAAGGCGATTTTGTTGCAGAAGGTGTATTGTCGGTATTGAATGCAGGAAGTCCATCGGTGTACAAGTATTCGCGGATCAAATTTCTTGTAATGGCAATGCGTCCGTTTTCAAGATCTCTTGAATTGTTATGCCCTAACAATACATTGCCATTGTTCACACCATAGATCTTAATAAAGATGGCTTCTGTATTGGTGGGACCTTCCCCTGCATGCGTAAACAGATCGCCATAATTAGCAAACAATTTATGTCCCTGGCCCATTACATTTTGAGCAGCATCAATTGCTAACTGCAAATGTGCCTGCCAGCCGGATTCGCCGTGGAATTTTTCACGGGTGCCTTCATACAACGCTGCTCTTGCCTTGATGCCCCATGCTGCGCTTTTGGTTACTCTTCCCCATTGTGTTGCAGGCAAAGCAGCCCGTGTGGGCAACCAAGTTGCTGCAAAATCCAGATCATCATAAATAGCTTTCATCACGTCGGCACGAGGTGTACGGGCCATGGTTAATTCAGGCGAGCTAATATCGAGTGTATGCAATACCAAAGGAACATCGCCATATTTTTGAACCAATTGCAGATAAGCATAGGCTCTGAAGAAATGGGCTTCGCCTAAATAACGGTTCTTGATAGCATCACTGAGATTTGCTTTTACTCCTTTTTCGAGAATATTATTGGCAGTGAAAATTTCATCGTAACGGTTGTTCCAGTCCGAACTGGTATTGGGAACTGTTCTGGAACCATTGCTGATACTATTCGGACCACTTTGTGCTACGTTATCATCGGCCCTGTTATCAATCCAGTTGCCTTGCAATTGCTGGTACATCCGGTTGGCTGCATTCATCAAATCACTTTCCGTATTCCAGTAATCTGCATCACTGAATTGTGTTTCCGGTTTCAGATTGAGTTTGTTACAACTGCCAAAAACCAGAACAGCAGTTAGAAACATTATATAGATTGTAAACTTTTTCATTTTCTTGTTTTTGATTAAAGACCGACATTAAAACCAAAAGAAATGGTACGATAGAAAGGATAGGTTGTTGCGCTTACGTCGTTACCAACTTCAGGGTCAAACACACTCAGCACTTTTGTTGCTTCCCACAGGTCCTGACCTGACAGGTACACCTGAATGCTGCGTATATTTTTTCTGTTGTGAATGGGAATGGTATATCCCAACTGCACATTTTTCAAACGCAGGTAATTTCCATTTTGCGCCCATTTGTCGGAGGGCTTGAAATTGTGTGCATCTGTTTGATACATCCTTGGAAAAAATGCATTTGGATTATCCGGTGTCCAGCGATCCATGTGAATGGTCCAGGGCATATCTGCAGTACCAAGCATTGGAGAAAGCGTTCCTTCATCAATCAGGAATTTTCTTACCAAAGCTCCCTGCAAAAAAGTAGAGAAATCAAATCCTTTCCAGCTAAATCCTAAATCAAATCCATAAGTGTAACGGGCATTGGTTGTTCCGAGATAAACCAGGTCGCCGGGATCCTGAGGGGTACCTCCACCTGCAGAGATTTTGCCGTCTTTATTTAAGTCGAGATATTTAATATCGCCAGGAGCAAGATTGGTGAAGTAGGGAGTGGGAACGTCTCTTTTGTAGGCATCAAGATCTGTCTGATTTTGAATATAACCTGCTGTTTTGTATCCCCAAACACTGTTCAGTGGATAGCCTTCCAGCAAGGACACAACACCACCGGTACCAATAGAGTTTTTGCCATCGTATCTTACCAGTTTGTTTTGATTGTCCGAGATATTGAAACTTACGTGATAATTCCATTTACCAATTCTGTCTCTCCATCTTACTTCCAATTCCTTACCCCAGCTTTTTAATTCACCAACATTGTAAGAGGGAGTGGCAATGCCAATGATATTGGGAAGATTTAATGAAGCCAGCATGTTCTTATTGCGCTTCACATAATAGTCGGCCGTAATGCTCAACCTGTTTTCAAAAACACCCATGTCAACACCAATATTCGACTGCTGAACCGTTTCCCATGTTACTTCGGGAGAAGCCAATACACTTTGATAAATATATTGTGTACGCTGATCATTGAACACAAGGTTATTACTTGTCGTCAATCCGCTTGTAAGTAATGGAATGTATGGATACAATCCCAATGGTGATCCATTGCCAAGTTGTCCCCATGATCCGCGGATCTTGAAATTGGAAAAGAAACCAAGATTTCTGCTGAAGAATTTTTCTTCACTGATTCTCCATGCGGCAGAGAAGGAAGGAAATAGCTGCCAGCGGTTTTGAGGTGCAAGCCGCGAGCTGCCATCATAACGATAGGAAGCTTCGAATAAATACTTACCTGCGAAATTATAATTCAATCTTCCAAACAAGGAAGCCAAAGCCCAGGTTTCAACATTATCCTTACTGGTTACTGTCAATGGGTCACCATAATTCAAACTGAAGAAATCATTCGTGATCATATTTTTTGCAGAAGCAACGACTTCATCCTTGCGATACTCTTCATACGAACCTCCCTGCATCAATTTAAAACTGTGTTGCTTCAGTTTATATTCATAAGTGAAGTAGCTCTGAAGATTGTTTTGATAGGCTTTGTTCTTCTGAATGATAATTGAATTCGGAACATTTACGCTGAAGCGAACGGTATTTGTAGTACGGCCATACCAGTAAAGACTTCTTGCATCGTTTTCCATGTTGTAATAGTTCTGGTTTCTCCATCCTATTACGTCCAGGGTCAAACCTTTCACTACATTTTTCACCTGCAGATTTAACCGGCCCGTATAGGTTTCATAATCTCTCTTTTCAATACCTCCGTTCTTTTCAATATCCACAGCATTGATCTGCAAATCACCATTGTAAGGCTGACCGGTGATGTCTTCCGGCGGTGTGTATAAGGACTGGCGTGCACGGCTGCGGTAGAGACGGTTAATGATCTGGTCTGTACCAAAAGCATTTTCCCGGACCAATGAATTGATATAGCCTGTCGTGAGTTTCAAACTAACATACTGTCCCAGTTCAGCATTCACGTTTGCTTTAAAATTAATTCTGCTGTTATCATCAGGGCCATATCTTAAAACACCATCGCGTTTGAAGTAGGCGCCGGATACGAGGTAATTTAATTTTTGTTCACCTCCGCTAATGGAAAGGGAATGATTTTGCTGATGATTGATCTTATCCATTCCTTCTTTTACCCAGTTGTTATTACCAAAATATTCCCAGCGGTCCTGGGTTGGATTTGGACGGTAATCGAAGTTTGGATTCTTTAACCACTCGTATTGCTCCGCATTGAATTCGGGAGCTCCTGTGGCGTTTAACCGTGCTTCATCAATTAGGACTTGCTCATCCCAGGAATCAAGCCGCTGTGGTTGCCTTGCGGTTATATTAATTCCATAATTGCTGCTAAGATTGATTCTTGTTTTTCCGGGTGCGCCTTGTTTGGTGGTTACCAGGATAACACCGGCTGCCGCTCTGGCTCCATAAATGGCCGAAGCAGAAGCGTCTTTCAAAACCGAAATAGATTCTACATCGCTGGGGTCAATCAGATTCAAATCCTGCTCAATACCATCAACCAACACTAGTGCATTGGCACTGTTAGCTGAAGTAAAGCCCCGAATTCGAATGCCATATCCTTCGCCACCTGGCTGGCCATTGCCTCTCACCACGGTCAATCCCGGTAAAACGCCTTGCAAAGCCCCTGTAACATTTGGTGCAGGCTTGTTCGCTAATTCTTTGCCTGAAACCTGGGCCACAGCACCACTTAAATTCACCTTCTTCTGTGTACCATAACCAACGACTACCACATTTTCCAACGAAGAAGGATTTTCCTGCAGTGAAATATTGATCACCGGGCGGGCATCAATTTTTTCTTCTTTGCTGAGTAAGCCTGCATAGGAGAACACAAGTGTAGCACCGGTTCCGGCAGACAGCATATATTTGCCTTTGCCATCCGTGACAACAGCATTATTGGTTCCTTTTACCTGCACGGTTGCTCCTTCAAGTGGAACACCTTTGGAGTCGGTGACGGTACCTTCCACTCTTTTGGATTGAGCAAAAAGGGAAATGCTTACCAACTGAAACAAAGCAAAAAAAATAAGGACATACCTGTTTCTAAAAAACCTTTTTGATGAATTGGTTGATTCAATTCTCATACAGCAATCTTTTAAAGTTGAAAATGATGATCCTGGTTTTCCTGGCAGCTTCTTTTAAGGAAATTGAGAAAGCTGGATTGTACACGAGGCTGGAAACAGAAAAAAGAAAAGCTAAGAGAGGGGAAGTTGCGCAACAATGAGTTTGCATTAAAGCAAGGGAAAGAGTGAAATAAGAAGGATGATTATAGCATTGCAGTCGCTTCTCCATGATAGCAGCAATTTT
>JAICTW010000813.1 GCA_025936195.1 Flavisolibacter sp. | reverse complement strand
GATGCCAAAGTATTCAGCGGCTATGACAGCATCAGTTGGCTTTTTTGCATTTTCATCTGCTATGTTTTGAAAAGCTTCCATCATCTGATAACGGGGTACTCTCAGAAAATTCAAATAGGTTCTTGCTTCTTCCTGCCAAAGGTTGAAGGAAGAGTTCATTGGATAGTCGGCCTTTGCTAAAACATTGTAAGCAAAAGGACGAATGTATTGAGGCGCGGCTCTTAATTCTTCCTGGCTTAATGTGGTTTGAAGACTGAAATCAATTTGCTGTGGGGTGATGTTGTTCTCCAGAATTTCGCAAACCAAATCAATGTAGGGCATTGGTGTGTTGGTGTTCTCGCAATTCAGTTTGATGTTTTGAATATCAGGCCTTCTTTTTAATAGTATATCTCTTACCGTTAGAAACTGTCCATTTTCTTTTTCAAGAGCATTGTGCTCGTTAAGAAAACGTAAGAGATCAGTAAGATAAGCTGCCGGTCCGTATAGCGATTGGCACTCTTCTGAGTCGCAGTAATCAAGCGAACCAAATAAAGTTTCAAGATCAGGTATGTCTGCAATCGCATTCTGAATTTCTTTTTTGCTAATGGTATTGATGGCCTGCGGTGTTCCAAGATTGACAGCAGGACTGATGTCCATAAATTTGGCGAGGACCTGTGCATATTGCATTTTAGCAATTTCAAAAAGCCGGTTTGATTTTTTGGCATCAATTCCTTTTTCATCGAGTTTGCTTACCAGTCTGTCCTTACCGAGGAAATAGATTTGTGCGGAACTATTCAAGCCTGCCTGCAACAATGCGGCGCCTGCAGATGCATCTGTTGTAAGCTTATGAACCCTTTGCACCATCTTTGCCTGGCTCCTGGTTTTTGCATCCATATTGATGCCTTTGTCTAAAAGATATTTATCAAAATTGGCCTCACGAAAATTCAGATCATCATGAGTGTCAAGAAAGGTTTCAATATCACTGATCTTATCCAATTCTGCATCGCCGGACCTTTTCACCGACGCCACCAATGCTGTTGTGGGATAAAGAACTTCTGCTCTTGATTTCAATATGCTTGCATACGTATTTACTTTTTCTTCAACCGTATCGCCGGGAATATTATCAGGAAATTTGTTGCCATTATCTTTTATCAATTGAACCAGTTGTTCTGTATCTAATTTGGCAACATCACTTGTTTTCTTAAACCTTTTCCCAGCCTCTGTTCCCAAATTGTTTTTAATAAAGCTGATTGTAGGCAAATGGTTTTTTGTGATGTTTCCCAGTTCTACTGTTGCTGTAAAATCCTTTACAGCGTCGGTACCAATTGCATCCGCCTCTTTGCTAATATCCTCCCAGAAATCAGGATTGATTCCTCTGTGTGTAATGAAGGTTTGTGCAACTGTTGTATAATGTGGTTCATCAATTTTTGATAACTCCAGGAGGTTTTTGAGATTTTCATTCCCAATAAGAATGGGCTTGATAAGAGTGAAACCGGTCCTTGACTCTTTAAGTGC
Source organism: Flavisolibacter sp. (assembly GCA_025936195.1). The sequence continues at coordinate 93 of JAICTW010000813.1, read as the reverse complement.
GGCCAATACATTCTCACGATCTTTCTTTACTGTTTGTGAAACCAGGTTTTGGCTGATGGCATTATCAATAGTTGCCTGATGAAGCGAATCATC
>JAICTW010000468.1 GCA_025936195.1 Flavisolibacter sp. | reverse complement strand
TTGAAAATTATAGCCAGGTCCGTACAAAGCCTTACCGCTTCTTGTTCCCAAATGTTTTCCGTTTTCCACTACCAATTGTCCATTTACAATCACATACATAAAACCTTTTGAATAAGCATGTGGCTTTTCGTACGTAGAAATATCCTGCACCTCATTTTCATTAAAGATCAAAATATCGGCTGCATAACCTTCACGTAAAAGGCCTCTGTCGTTCAATCCGAATTTTTGTGCTGGCAGCGATGTCATCCTGCGAATAGCTTCTTCCAGTGAAAGAATTTTTTTGTCTCTTACATATTCGCTAAGAATTCTTGCGTTCGTACCATAACCTCTTGGATGAGGAGAGTCTTGTCCAAACACTCTGATGCCTGCATCACATGCAGGCATGTTGAATGGATATTGCATAATACGCTCCACATCTTCATCGCTCATGCCATGAAACACCATACCGGCACCGCCTTTCTGAACCATGTCCATCACCGTTTCGGTTTCATATTTTGCTTTGTGTTTTCGGTGCATCATCAAATTCACCTCTTCAATACTTTTTCCGTTGAATGTGGTATCGGCTCTGTAATAGGCAACAACAGGATAACTAAAATGTTTCAGCTTTCTCTTCTTCAATTTAGCCAGCATGTAATCGCTGACATATTTTCTTACCTCAGGCCGGGACAACCTTGCATTGACGGAGTCTTGTCCATCAGCTAAAATTTCGTCAGGTAACAATGTTCCCAGGTTGGTGCTGCTTGCCGTGTAAGGATATTGATCAATGGTTACATCAATTCCTTCTTCTCTTGCCTGGATGATCATGGGAATGGTTTCTTTGCTACGTCCCCAGTTTTGCTGGCCGCTTAATTTGAAATGAGAAATTTCAACAGGCATCTGTGCTTCTTTACCTATGTACAAAGCTTCTTTAATGGCTGGCACCACGCTATCACCTTCATCACGCATGTGAGAAGCATATACACCTTTATACCGTGCCGCTACTTTTGCCAAACGTAAAACTTCTTCTGTTGTGGAATACGTGCCGGGTATATAAATCAATCCCGTGCTGAAACCCACGGCACCATTTTTCATTGCCTCCTCAACGATCTTCTCCATCCTTTCCATTTCATCTTCTGTTGCATGCCGGTTGGCGGTTCCCATCACTGCTTTTCGAACATCATTATGTCCGATCAGTGTGGCCACATTAATAGAAAGTTTTATCGAATCAATTCTGTGCAGATATTTTTTGATGTCAATATTGGATGAGCCGCAGTTGCCGGTGACAACCGTTGTCACACCGTCGTGAATAAAGTTATCTGCAGTGGGTGTTTTCGCTTCATCGCCTTCAATATGCGTATGCACATCAATGAAACCGGGGCAAACGATCATTCCTTTTGCATCTATAGTTTTGGCTGCTGTAAGATTAAGTGCTTTGCCGATCTTAAAAATCTTTCCATCTTTTATCGCCACATCCCCATACCGCCAGGAATTTCCTGTACCATCTAAAATGCGTCCGTTCTTAATTAAAATGTCAACAGGAGTTTGTGCAAGCGAACAAAGAACACTAAACAAAACGGCGAATAGTGATAAAAGTTTCATTCTTAAAAATAAGTTTTTACAAATAACTTAACCACCACTGTTGGTGTGTTTGCTTGTATCGGCTAAACCATTTGCACAACGGATACAGTGAAACAAAAACAAAAATCCATATAAGGTAAACCACCCATAAGGAATAGCCTTCGCCCGGAATAGTAAAATTGAAAGGAGGTATTGGCCCTTCGCTGGTGGTATGGATACCCTGAGCAAAACTGTGCCCACGGGTAAAGAAAGCAATCATGCTTAGAAGATGGATCAGATAGAAATGAAGGATGTAATAGAAGAAAGGCACCCGTCCGTAAACCGTAATGAATTTGGTTATTCCGTTTTTAACACTGCCCCACCAGGCAACAAATAAAATAGCAGGACCAATGGTCATGCACATATACAACAATGACGGTGGATATTTTGCTGTATCAACAAATGAAAGGACAGTAAAGACTCCGGTTTTTTGTTTTGACCAATGAAGAGCGTCACCATACCAATTTGTTGCTCTTAGTGCAATGAAGAATAAAATAATTCCCAGTCCTAACCAGGTTAAAATTTTTTTTCTTTGAATGCCTTCATAGTTTGTAAACAACCTTCCAAAGCAGTAGCCCAACATCATTAATCCTGTCCATGGAAGGAGAGGATACAGGACCAATAGAGAATGGCCATGACCTAAAGAGTATAAACCGGGCCGGTGTAAAAATGCATACACAATATTGTATTGATGATCAGGAGGAAATTGTTTTTCATAGAAATCAAGAGCATTATGACAAAACACAATCAATAATCCCATAGTGAGAATAGCTGAAAAAGGCATCCGGATGGCTAAGCCCAGGAGAACCATGCTGATGCCAATAGCCCAGATAACCTGCAACGTAATAGCCGAATAAGAAGGATCAAAATAAAAGGCAAAATTCATAACTACTACTTCTATAAAAACCAACCAAAGGCCTCGTGTAATTAAAAAGCCGCTTAGTTCTTTTTTGGGCTTTCTGGTGCTTTGAAAAAAACAAGATGTTCCTGCAAGGAAAACAAAAACCGGTGCACAGAAATGAGTAATCCATCTTGTAAAAAATAAAATGGGTGTAGTTGTGGCAAAGTTTAACGGATCATCAATCATTGCAGGCTGATGAAAAAAATCTCTTGTATGGTCTAATGCCATTATGATCATTACCAATCCGCGAAGCAGATCAATAGATTCAATTCGATATGATCTTTTTTGAAGTGGCGAACTTACGTGTACATGAATGGGTGTGCCGGTTGATACTCGTTCCATTTTGGTGGTTTTGTCATTTCTGAAAAAAGTATTCAGAGAGGTGGGATAATTAAAACTAAAAAATCGGCTGACATAAAACAATTAATCTTTTATAACAGGTAAATCAATATAAGTATTGTAATAAATTCTTTGTTCTGCCTTGATGTAATCCGATTCTCTCGCTTCAAAAATATTCGGAACAAATTTTTGCGGATTACGGTCAATCAAAGGAAACCACGTGCTTTGAATCTGGATCATCAATTTATGTCCCTTCAAAAAAGTATGATTGATGTCGTGCAGATCAATCACAAACTCTTCAGGCTTGTTTGGTGTTAACGGTGTGGGATTGGAAAAACTCTTTCGGAATCTTCCTCTGAACACTTCCATAGCCACCGGCAATTGGTATTGGCTCATGAGCAAGTTCTTTTGATCGAAATTGGGATATACGTCAATTAATTTCACAATCCAGTCGGCATCAGTACCCGAAGTACTTGCCATCACATGCGCAACAATTTTTCCTGTCACTGTTACATTATCGGTTAATGAATCGGTGGTAAAACTTACTACGTCCGGCCTTGTATAAACAAACCGCTGGTCTTC
>JAICTW010000203.1 GCA_025936195.1 Flavisolibacter sp. | reverse complement strand
GTGACGAGTTCATTATTCTTCAGATCAAAAACCGTTACGTTATTTAATCTTCCATTGCTTGTATAACCTCTGTGCAATTCATTATCGAACGCAATGCCGTGTACTCCTGTTGTGTTGGGAATGTATCCAACGGAATCACCATTGGCTTCATCCAAAATATTCACCTGGGTTCCATGCGAGACATAAATATTTCCATTATTCACAGCAATATAATCCCAGCCGCCTGAGCTTGGAATATGATAGGACTTTACTACTTTATAATCGTTGCTTTGCGAATATGCGAATAAGCGGGTCAGAACTAAAAAGACGAAAAAAACCTTTTTCATACATGGTCTTTGAAGATGAGAAAGTGTATGCAACTTAAGCTTTTTTACCTGTGTTTCTACTTTAGATTTTCTTCAGAATTCACAAAACTCATCAGCCTTCGAATTACTTCCAGCTACAATAAACACATGCAGGCGTTTTGAATGCAATTGATCCTGAACCGCTCATCTTTAACGATCGGAATTTTCATTTTTATAGAATTAAAACCAGGGTTCCGGCAATGATCAATACAGCACCGGTAGCTGTTTTCCATGTCAAGGCTTCACCTAAAAACACCATAGATAAAATAATAGCCAACGCTACACTTAATTTATCAACCGGCGCCACCTGGGATACTTTTCCAAGCTGCAACGCTTTAAAATAAAATATCCAGGATAAGCCAGTAGCAACTCCTGACAGTCCAAGAAAAATTAAATTTTGTTTGGATAAGGTTGTAATTGTTGCTGCGCCTCCTCTTGCAAAAGCAATGAGCCAGGCAATAATTAAGATAACAACCGTTCGAATGGCTGTAGCAAGGTCTGTATCCACTCCTTTAATTCCAACCTTGGCAAAGATGGCTGTAAGCGCTGCAAAAAAAGCAGAAAGCAAAGCATAGACCCACCACATAAATTTTTCTTTTGTAAGGAATAAAGTTGAAGAATAATTCTGTGAAAAACCTGAAGTTTACGAAAGCTTGTGCTGGTATTTTTTTATGGCCCAAAATGAAAGTCCCAGCCATACAATGCACAAACAAAAACCCGCTACCACATCACTTGCATAATGAACATGAAGATAAACCCTGCTGAAAGCAATAGCACAGGCAAAAAGAAAAAAGAAAATAGTAATCACCCATCGCAGCACACGGTTCATTTCGTGGTTCCATAAAATGTAGATCAATAATCCGAAAAAAGTAAAAGAGCAGAACGAGTGGCCGCTGGGGAAGCTGAAGCCATTCACAGTTTTCACCAACGGGTACAAAGGACGGGCACGCTGAAAGATGGCTTTGAGTGAAAATAAAATGATTGTGCTTGTAATGCCCACAGCTGCTACGTCAAGTGATAACATCCTTGTTTTCTTAAACAGCAAAAAATACACGATCAAAAAAATGTAAGCAGGAATTAAAAAATAAGTGGAACCAAAAAAAGTAAGGAATAACATGATATTGGTGATAGAAGTATTGGTGATTCCTCTTAATTTTTGGAAAACAAGAATGTCTAAGTTATTCTCGTTCTCCAAAACCATTTCATCCGCAATAAGAATAAACAAGAACAATGACAAAAGGAATATTCCTCCAACCACCAGCAAGCGCAAGGATATACCTTTTGCTTTTTGAAGAACAGCCGCCTTTTGCATACAACCACTCTATACTATTGTTATACCGTACCATCAACAGAATACATTCCTGAAAAGGAGCGGAAATAAATCTGGATAAATTCTGAAGTGTGGAAATTTCGCTTCAGAATGTAAAAGATTCGGAATTTAAGTTTGCCTTCTAAAATTCAGATTATGAAAAGTATTGTCATTATCAATTTTAATTGGTTACGGCTTCTTTCCAGGCCCGTTCACAAAAATTATCGTCCGATAAAGTATCCACACCAACAAAAAATTCATTTGCAAAAGCGCATCTCCTCACGACGTTAACATGGGAAAAAGAAGATGGGAATTATGAAATGAACTTTAAAGAAGGCAGTCAAACGATGTCCTGTACTATTACCAAAAGCGGAACAATTCTTGAAACAGAAACGGACATTGCTGTAAACGAGTTGCCCGTTAAGGCAATCAACTATCTAAACCAGCATTATAAAAATGTAGAGGCCAAAAGAGCTTCTAAAATTGTAGAAACAAATGGCAAAGTGAATTGCGAAGCTAATGTCAATAAAAAAGATGTGATCTTTGATGCAAACGGTAATTTATTTAAAGTTGAAAATGACTAACCATAAAAAAGGGCCGTATTAATTGCGGCTCTTTTAAATTAAGGCAGGATGAAATACAGGCTCACCCTTTTTTTTATGCTGGCTCATTGTTTTTGCTTTGCACAAAACCGTACACTTGATTTTTTTTTGCAGCAGGGATCGGAAAACAGTCCTGTGCTGAAAGATTATCAAAACCAGATTTTAATTGCTCAAATAGACAGCCAGTTATTAAGAGCCTCACTAAAAACGCAGGTCAATTTTTTAAATACGGATAGTTATGCTCCTGTTATCAGAGGATGGGGCTATGATCCTGCCATTACCAACATTGCTAACCTCACCGCTATTTTCCAGGCCAACAGAAATTTCATCACACCTAACAACCTGGCTGCACAATTAAGAACCATTGACCTGCAAAGAAGAGCCTTACTGGATACCATTCAACTATCACAAAGAGATCTGGTGAAAACAATTACCGATCAGTACATCACTGCCTATGCCGATCAGTTGGCGATTGATTTTACCAAGGAAGTGTTTGACCTGATGCGGACCGAAGAAGTGCTGCTGAAAAAACTTACAGAACAAAGCGTATTTAAACAAACCGATTACCTGAATTTTTATGTAACCATGCAGCAGCAGGAACTGATGTATCTGCAGGCGCAAAATCAATATGCTGCCGATTACCTCACACTCAACTATCTCGCAGGCATTGTTGATACCACTGTTCAGCGAATTGAAAAACCCGATTTGCAGGAAGCAGTTCAAAACAATTTGGAAAGCTCAATATTCTTAAAACGATTTAATACGGATAGTCTTCGTCTCGCCAATGAAAAAGAATTGATCGCTTATGAATACAAGCCTAAGATCGGCGCATATGTGGATGGCGGATACAATTCGAGCCTGCAGATCGCTCCGTACAAAAATTTCGGCTTCAGTGCAGGATTAAGCTTGACGATACCGATCTACGATGGACATCAAAGACAACTGAAATATGAGCAGGTAAACATCCGTGAAAGAACAAGGCAGGCGAACAAACAATTTTTTGTCAACCAATATTACCAACAAGTGATGCTGCTGAGAAAACAATTAAGCGCCACCGATTTGCTGGTTGATAAGATCAATAAGCAAATTGAATACTCGCATACACTGATCATTGCCAACAATAAATTATTGGAAACCGGCGACATTCTGATGAGGGATTATGTTGCCGCCATCAACAACTATTTGAACGCACAAAATTTATTAACGCTGAATACCATTGAGCGGTTACGGACTGTGAACCAGATTAATTATTGGAACCAATAAATTTATTAAATGAAAAGAATTCATTTATTGTTTGGTTGCTTGTTACTGCTGCTTTTTGCCTGCAAAAGCAAAGAAGCTACATCCGACGATGAAGAAGTAGCACCGGAAGATGTGAGAACTCCGGTGACCGTTACTTCTATTGAAACAACAGATCTAAATGATTATGTTGAACTCAATGCAACTTCGTCGTATCAGCAAAGCAACTTCATTAAAGCATCAGCAAACGGTTATCTCACATCAGTAAATGTAAAGCCGGGGCAAATGGTGCATGCAGGACAATCAGCATTTACACTGCAAACCAAAGAAGCACGTGCTTTAGGAAATACCATCAATAAACTGGATCCTTCTTTCCGGTTTTCGGGCATCATCAACATCAAAGCATCTGCAAGCGGATATATTCAAAGCCTCGACCACCAGGTAGGAGATTATGTGCAGGATGGAGAACAGCTGGCTGTGCTTGCCGATTCAAAAAGCTTTGGATTTATTTTGAATCTTCCGGTTGAATTGCGCCGGTATGTAAGTACAGGTAAAACGGTGGAAGTGGATTTGCCGGATGGAAGACATTTGAACGGAGTGGTTGCGGACATATTACCCAATGTAGATTCTGTTTCGCAAACACAAAACGTTTTGATCAAAGTTGCTTCTTCCAATAGCATTCCTCAAAACCTCATTGCAAAAGTCCGCATCATTAAAGCACAAAGATCCAATGCCATTTCACTCCCCAAAGCTGCTGTACTCACCGATGAATCGCAATCAAATTTCTGGGTAATGAAAATGATCGATTCCATCACTGCTGTAAAGGTTCCCATCGTAAAAGGAATGGAAACGGCGGACAGAGTGGAGATCATCAGCCCGAAGTTTTCATCTAATGATAAAATTTTAATGTCCGGAAATTATGGCCTGCCCGACACGGCCAAAGTAAAAATTACGAAACGTCCAGAATAAAATTTTCATAAATCACACAAGGAAATAAAAATTTTATCCTGGTAAGTTCCATCTGGCTAAAAACAATAAAAATTAACAGATGAAAGCAGAAGAATGAAGCAATTCTTTATCACATATAAAAACCCGCTTACAGTAGTCATTGCACTTATTTTAATGGGAGGTGTTTTTGTTTACAGTCGTTTGCAAACTTCTCTTTTCCCCGAGATCACTTTTCCAAAAATAAAGATCATTGCCGATGCAGGATTGCAACCTGTGGACAAGATGATGATCACTGTAACACAGCCACTGGAAAATGCCATCAAACAAGTGCCTGAACTCGCCGATGTACGAAGCACCACCAGCCGTGGCAGTTGCGAGATCTCTGCTTTCATGAATTGGGATGCGAATATTGATCTGAGCCAGCAACGAATCGAATCGCAAATTGCGCAGATCAGGAATTCATTGCCACCCGACCTGCAGATCACTGTGGAGAAAATGAACCCTTCCATTCTTCCCGTGATTGGCTATACGCTGGAAACAAACAGCAACAGCCGCACACCGATTGATATGAAGCAGATCGCACTATACACCATCAAGCCATTTTTATCGCAGGTGGAAGGTGTATCGGAAGTGCGGATCATGGGAGGAAGACAAAAAGAATACTGGCTCACTTTACATCCCCAAAAAATGAGCACATTGGGCATTACGCCTGATGCGCTTTCCAATGCATTGGCACAAACCAATTTCGTCCAGGCAAATGGTTATTTATCCGATTACCGTTTGATGTATTTAACCGTAACCGATGCCACGGTTCATTCGTTGGAAGATTTACAAAACCTTGTTATTTCGAATAACGGAAAACGTATTGTACAACTGAAAGACATTGCCGATGTTAAGATCAATGAAGGAGTTGAATACACAAAGATCAATGCCAACGGAAGGCAGGGTTTATTGATAGCTATTGTCAAACAACCGAACACCAATCTGATTACGCTTTCAGAAGACATGCAAAAGAAAGTGGAAGCGTTAAAAAAAATTCTTCCGCAAGGTGTTAGCATCAGGCCTTATTACGTGCAAGCTGATTTTGTAAATGATTCCATTAAAAGTGTAACCGACAGTTTGTGGATCGGCCTTGCACTCGCCATTATTGTTGCCATTATTTTTCTACGTTCCATTAAAGCAAGCGCCACCATTTTAATTACCATCCCGGTTACCATTTGCCTTGCACTGATTACAATGTATGTCGTTGGCTACACGCTTAATATTATGACATTGGGCGCCATTGCTGCTGCCATTGGTTTGATAATAGATGATGCGATTGTAGTGGTGGAACAAATCCACCGTTCGCATGAAGAGCATCCGGATGAGCCATCCCGAAATGTGGTGCAAAAAGCCATTCATTATTTGCTTCC
>JAICTW010000608.1 GCA_025936195.1 Flavisolibacter sp. | reverse complement strand
CTTCATACCTTTGCCACTACTAATTTTCTGTATTTCTGTATCTTGTTATTCCTCTTTTCCATTGCGATAATGGTTATTGTAAGCCTGCTTACACCTAAGCCGGATGCAGCACAAATAAGAGGGTTGACATTCGCCACTACTGTCGCTGAAGACCGGGCAGCAAGCCGTGCAAGCTGGAATAAGTGGGATGTTATTCTATCATTAATTGTAGTTGCTATTGTTATTTCGGTTTTCGTTTACTTCTCTCCGTTAGGAGTGGCAGGGTAGTTTTAGGATCACCAACTTAAAAAATATACCAATGAAGAAACAAGTTCTAAACCTGGTACTGTTTATTGCGTTTTCCTTTTCTGGGTTTGCTCAGCATAAATACGATTTTCCGTTCCAAAATCCGTCGTTATCCACCCCTGCAAGAGTAAATGATTTGGTTTCAAGATTGACACTGGAAGAAAAAGTGAATCAGATGCTTAATTCCACTCCAGCGATTCCACGTCTTGGTATTCTTCCTTATGATTGGTGGAACGAATGTTTGCATGGAGTAGCCAGGACAAAATATCACACTACGTCTTATCCGCAGGCAATTGGAATGGCGGCCACTTTTGATGTGGATGCTATGAAAAAAATGGGCGATTTTACTTCTGATGAAGGAAGGGCAATTCACAATGAAAGCCTCCGAAAAAAAGATTACAGCCGATACACAGGACTTACTTATTGGACACCTAACATCAATATTTTTCGTGATCCAAGATGGGGACGTGGACAGGAAACTTATGGTGAAGATCCTTTTCTTACAAGCATGATAGGAACTGCATTTGTTCAAGGCTTGCAGGGAAATGACCCAAAATATCTGAAAGCCGCGGCGTGTGCGAAACATTATGCAATCCATAGCGGGCCAGAATCTTCCCGCCATGTGTTTGATGTAAATGTAAGTGATCATGATCTTTGGGACACTTATCTTCCAGCATTCAGACAATTAGTGGTTAATGCAAAAGTTGCAGGGGTGATGTGTGCTTACAATGCTTATCAAGGCCAGCCATGTTGTGGCAGTGATAAATTGATGGTGGATATTTTGAGAAATAAATGGAATTTCAAGGGGTATGTTACATCGGACTGCGGAGCGATCGATGATTTTTATCAGACACATAAATTATTCCCGGATGCGGAAAGTTCGGCCACTGACGCGGTATTACACGGCACTGATGTTGAATGTGGGAATCACACATACAGAACATTGATTAAGGCAGTGAAAGATGGAAAACTGACTGAAAAAGATATTGATGTTTCTTTGAAAAGATTATTTACCATTCGCTTTCGCCTCGGTATGTTTGATCCGGCAGACATGGTAAAATATGCCCAGATTCCTGTTACTGATCTTGAGAGCCAGCCGCACAAAGATCTGGCTCTGAAGATGGCAAGAGAATCGGTTGTTTTGCTCCGCAATATTCCGGCTCAAGGACAGGCAAATGATCTGTTGCCTTTAAATAAAAATCTCAAAAGAATTGCTGTTTTAGGCCCTAATGCTGATAACGCAAATACACAGTTAGGAAATTACAACGGCCAGCCCTCAGTAGTTACCACTGTTTTGGAGGGCATAAAAAATAAGTTGAAGAATGCCGATATTTTTTATTCAAGAGCTACCGATTTTGTTTCTACACAACCGCAGGATTTCTCAAAATTAATTGACAGCATCAAAGATGCCGATGTTATTATTTATGTAGGAGGCATTTCTCCGCGTCTTGAAGGGGAAGAGATGAAAGTAAGTACACCTGGCTTTAGCGGAGGCGACCGGACAAGTATTGATTTACCTGCTGTTCAAACAAAATTTTTGCAGGCTTTGAAAGCAACCGGTAAACCAATTGTGTTTGTAATGATGACCGGCAGCGCACTTGCTATTCCTTGGGAAGAAGAAAATATTCCGGCCATTATCAATGCATGGTATGGAGGAGAGGCAGCGGGCACGGCGGTTGCAGATGTTTTGTTTGGTGATTACAACCCTTCAGGAAGATTGCCGGTGACATTTTATAAAAGCGATTCTGATCTTCCTCCTTTTGATGATTATTCTATGCAAAACCGCACGTACCGGTACTTTAAAGGCGTTCCCTTATATCCATTTGGTTTTGGTTTAAGCTATACGCATTTTGCTTATAGTGATCTGAAATTATCGAAAACAAAAATTAAAAAGAACGAATCAGTGGAAGCTGTAGCGACCGTAACGAATAAAGGTAAAGTTGCGGCGGATGAAGTGGTGCAATTGTATCTCACCGACATGCAGCAAGGAGAAGATATTCCGCTCTATTCTTTGAAGGGATTTAAACGGATCAATCTTGCACCTGGTGCTTCACAAAAAGTGCATTTTACTATAACGCCGGATATGATGAAACTGGTGAATAATAAAGGTGAGAACGTATTAAACGCAGGGAGAATTAAGATCAGTATTGCAGGATCTTTACCATCGGAGAGGAGTGTAGAATTAGGTGCTGCAAAAGCAGTTGAAGCTGTTTTAACGGTTCAGTAAATAAAATGAAAATCTGGATTATTTGTTTGTTTACTGTTATAAAAAGAAAAAGCTTTTTTAAATGTAATTGATGTTTTTGAAAAAAGAAAAAGAATGGATTATCCATAGAAGAGAAGAAGGTCTTTGAATGGATAGAATTCTCTTGATCGTTTACAAAGTGGAACAACTTTAAAAAAAAATAATTAAAATCATTATGTTGCTATTAGGAATTGATATTG
>JAICTW010000746.1 GCA_025936195.1 Flavisolibacter sp. | reverse complement strand
GGCCTTGAACATTAAAAAACCCAGGCCAAGTTCAACCAAAGTCAGTACCGAAAGAATGATCGTGACTTTTTTAACTTCGTTTTTTGCCTCAAACTGTTCGTGGCTTTGTGCTATGGTTTCTGCCATGTTACTGTTGTTATCGGTTTATAATTAGTTTGGTGTTTTTAGATCAGGTAAAAGCAGGTAAATACAAATACCCAAACCAGATCTACAAAGTGCCAATATAAACCGACTTTTTCAATCATCAGGTAATGTCCTCTTTTTTCAAAAACATTATTAGCTGTCATTATCAGCATTATAATATTGATGCACACTCCGGAAAAAACGTGAAAACCGTGGAAGCCTGTAATGCCATAGAAGAAGCCGCCAAAGGCTACGGGTCCGGTTTCGCGTACGTGCAATTCAGCAATATTGATCATGCTACGCAACTGATCATCGCTCATTTTCAAAAGCTGAGCATGTGGTATGTCTTCATGGTGAACGCCTACTATTTCTGCTAAAATATTATGTGGAGTGTGTTGTAAAGCGTCGGTGGCTGCGCCTAAGCTTACGTCCGGCCCCCATGCATTAATGCGAGTTGTTTGTGCAACCATATCCAGATGATTTCCGATCAACACAGCGTGATGGCCAGTAAGCAAGTGCGTCCACTCCAGTGTTTGACAGGCCAGAAAAGCCAAACCACCTACGATGGTCCAGGCCAACCATTTGATCACTCCTTTCTTATTGCCATGGTGCCCTGCATGTACAGCTAATACCATAGTTACAGAACTCATGATCAAAATAAAGGTCATCAGGCTGACAAAAGCCAAAGGCAGGTTTACACCTTCAAATCCGGGAAAGCTATTGAATACAATATTTGGGCTTGGCCAATAGTTCTGTGAGAAACGAATAGTGCCATAAGAAATAAGGAATGCCCCAAAGGTGAATGTATCACTCATCAAAAAATACCACATCATCAGCTTACCATACTCCACATTGAACGGGCTTCTTCCTCCATTCCACCAATTGGTTCTTGTTGCCGTAGCAGTTGTTACCATAATTGAATTTCAAATTTGATATTTGATATTTGACGTTTCCCTTTCTGATCTCAAATCAGAAACTTCAAATTTCAAATTGTGTTTATCTTATCACAATAAAAAAGATCAATAAATAAAGCCATAATACATCTACAAAATGCCAATAAATGCTTATTACTTCTATGGGCGTTGCATTGTAGCTTTTCATTCTTCCAAAAAACTGTTGCGCTGCAATAACGATCAATGCTGTAACTCCCCCCAGCACATGCAGTGCATGCAGGCCAAAAATGATATAGAGGAATTGTCCTGCTCCCGCACCTTCAAACCTTACACCATGATGCCATAAATATTTGAAGCCTGTCCATTGTAAAATCACAAAGGCAATTCCCAACACCAGGGTAATCAAAAACAAAGATCTGAACTGCCTCATAGCTCTTTGCTTAAAAGCCCTGAGCGACGCCTGTATGGTTACACTGCTGATGATGATTACTGCAGTGGAAAACCAAAACACAGTTGGCGTTTTTACATTTTCCCAGCCCGGCTGTTCGCTCTTTACAATGTATGCGCTTGTTAAGCCTGCAAACATCATTATGATGGCAGCAATGGCTACCCACATAGCGAACTTGTGCGGATGAATTCTATTTTTTTGTTGTGTGCTCACAATGTCCATCGCTCTTTATTATTTTTCTTGCTAAGAGGTTAAAGGAGAAATGTTTGGATTAATTGTTTTTCTCTTTTAGCTCCTTGTCTTAATTTATTCTTTGAACCTTTCGTTTATTACTGCGTTTGTTATTTAATTCGTTAAAGATCTGCTTGCGGCAAAACCACGACCGAACTTTCTTTATTTTCCAACCGTCTTCACCAGGCTTAAACCATACTTGCAAGCAG
>JAICTW010000518.1 GCA_025936195.1 Flavisolibacter sp. | reverse complement strand
GGGGCGCCTGTGCAGTGATCTGTTCCGTCAGCAAAGCCATGTGTGCAATGTTTTCCAAAACGGCACTGGTGTACACTGCTTTCTCTGCTGTTTTTCCCCAGGAAAACGGAGCATGATTGCCCACTAAAATCATTTCCACTTCTTCATAGTTCAAGCTTCTTTCTTTAAAGCAGTTTAAAATTTGAAAACCGGTTTGATGCTCGTAATCTCCCTGTATCATTTCATCCTGCATTGGTGGCGCACAGGGAATATCAACTGTGTTGTGATCGGCATGCGTCGTTCCAAAAATCGGGATGTCTCTTTGCGCCTGTGCCCATGCAGTGGCATAGGTGGAATGTGTATGCACAATAGCGCCGATTTTTTCCCAATGCTTATAAAGCACTGCATGTGTTTTGGTATCGGAAGAGGGACGAAGATTTCCTTCCACCGTGTTGGCGTCAAAATCAACGATTACCATTTTGTCGGGAGAAAGATCTTTGTAAGGAACACCGCTTGGCTTGATGGCAAATACTTTTAAATCTCTGTCAACAACACTCACATTTCCGAAAGTAAAAAGCACTAATCCAAGTTGTGGTAATTGCATGTTGGCTTCGTAAGCAGTTTGTTTTATTTTATTATAGCGACTCACTTAAATTGTAGTTATAAGTTTATGGAATTTACCAACTCTTGTTTAGCTTTTGATTTGGTTTGTGCTTCAATAAAGTTTCCCAATTTTTTATACTGCTCATATCTTTTTTGATAATAGGAAACATTTTTTTGATTGGGATGATATTCGGCATCGAAGCCTTGTCCCATTGCATTCATGGCCTCTTCCACCTTATTATACAACCCTGCAGCCGTTGCCGCAAACATAGCAGCACCAATGGCGCAGGTTTGCTCCGATTTATGAATGCGTATAGGCATGTTTATCACATCAGCCATTACCTGCATAATGTACGGCGATTTTTTGGCCACGCCACCAAGGCCAATCAATCCTTTGATGGTTACACCTTGTTCATTAAAACGGTCAACGATTGCTTTAGCACCGAAACAAGTTGCTTCTACTAATGCTTTAAAAATTCGTGGCGCATCGGAACCAAGGTTCAAATTAACGATTGCACCTTTTAATAGCTGGTTGGCATCAGGCGTTCTTCTTCCGTTCAACCAATCAAGCGCCAATTCATCTTTATCATTCAGCGGAAGTTTTTCGGCATCCCTGGAAAGAGACGCAATAATATTGTTTGAAATTTTTTCTTTTAATTCTTCATCACTGATGAATTGCAATGGATAGGTCAATAGATTTTTAAACCAGGCATACACATCACCAAACGCACTTTGTCCAGCTTCCATGCCAATCATGGAAGGAAGAACAGAACCGGGAACCTGTCCGCAAATTCCTCTCACCAATACATCATTCACTTCATTGGCAGGAGCTACCAGCATATCGCAGGTAGAGGTTCCCATTACTTTACTTAAATGATACGGTTCTATTTGGCCGCCAACAGCACCCATGTGTGCATCAAAAGCGCCAACACCAATCACAACATCCTGCGGCAAACCCAAACGTTGGGACCATTCTTTGCTGATGGTTCCTGCAGCTTTATCGGAGGTAAATGTTTTTGTAAACAATTTTTGTGTGAAGCCTTTCAACAAAGGATCTAATTGCGCAAAGAAATCATCCGAAGGCAATCCCCCGAAAGCCTCTGCCCACAAGGCTTTATGCCCCGCAGAACAAACACCGCGTTTCATTTGACGAACGTCATTACCTCCTGTAAGTAAGAAAGGGATCCAGTCACAATGTTCCACCCAGGAATGAATGGCATTGCTCACCTGTTCATCTTCTCTTAATACATGCAACAGCTTCGCCCAAAACCATTCAGAGGAATAAATGCCACCAACAAATTGAAGAAAATTGATCTCGCTTTTTGCTGTCATTTCATTGATCTCTTCGGCTTCTTTCGTTGCCGTATGATCTTTCCACAACACGAACATGGCATTCGGATTTTCTTCAAATCCTTTCAGCAACGATAAAGGCGTTCCGCTGGCATCAACAGCAACGGGAGTGGAGCCGGTGGTATCAACAGAAAGTGCTTTTACTTTTTTGGCAATAGCCGCACCTGCTTTTTGCAAACAATCTTTAATAGTGATTTCCAATCCTTCAATATAATCCAAAGGATGTTGGCGGAACTGATTGATGGTGGCCTTGCAATACTTGCCTTCTTTCCATCGCGGATAATAAAACACAGAAGAAGCGATCTCCGATCCATTGGCAGCGTCAACCAAAACGGAGCGAACAGAATCCGTTCCGTAGTCAACACCTATCACATAAGCGTCACCTGGTTTTAAGCGGTTTGTTTCCATTTAATCAAATTTCTGATGGCCGGATTTTCAAAATTGTTGATAAATCCGATCACATTTTTATACAAGGAAAATTCTTCGGATTGATGAAGCGTAGTGATCACCAGGCAATCCATTCCTGCATTCACAGCGGCTTCCACACCTTTGGGTGCGTCTTCAAAAACAAGGCAATCACCTGGTGAAACCTGCAAGGCTTCGGCACATTTCAAAAAGGTTTCAGGATGCGGCTTGCTTTGCTGAACATCATCAGCACTTACAATGGCATCAATGTATTGCCGGATATTCAAACCATCCAAAACAAAGTCAATATTGAATAAAATTGCAGCAGAACCAACAGCAGTTTTTATTCCTGCAGCATGGGCATCTTTTAAAAATTGTTCAAGGCCTTTGATCAATTTCAGTTCCGGTCTGAATGCTTGCTGATATTTTTTTTCTTTGTCGAAACTCATTTCATTTTTTTCTTCTTCACTGAAGCGTCCGGGAAATATGCGTTCAAGAAGTTCATGATTTTTTCCATAGCACTCTTGTTTCATTTGTTCTAAACTGATTCTGGCGCCAAGGTTATTCAGAATGCGATGCCATGCCTGGATATGATAGGGCATATCATCAATCATGGTGCCGTTAAGATCGAAAAGGAAAGCTTTGTACTGTTTTAAGTGGCCTTGCATTGGTGCTTAAATTCGTCTGCTGCACAAATTAAAGAAAATAAATGTCAAAAGTACAGGTAATTCCTCCTGTCCTCCTGAAGGGAGTTAGGTCGGAGAGTCTTTATTTATTTCAATTCGTTCTTTAAATATGTTGATGATTATGTAGCAAGCTGATTTG
>JAICTW010000289.1 GCA_025936195.1 Flavisolibacter sp. | reverse complement strand
GAATCTTATGTATTTGGTGGCAAGAAATAGTAAAAACGGAGGTCCACTAAAGATATATCCGATCAGTCGTTTGAACAATCAAAACAATATTCAGTAGGCTCAATACTGCCTTGCTGCTGTTTTCTTCCATTTGAAATAAACTCATGGAAACAATGAAAAGAAATGCGGTATAAGCCAGTACCACTTTGTTCCGGAGTATATCGTATAAAACGTATTTGGATATTTTGAACATCTTTTAATTTATTTAGTTTAACGGTTTTCAGTTTACAGTTGGCAACAGGGAATCTTTCAATCATTAAATGCTCTCAAATTCACGATTGACGATTCATGTTCATTAGTTTGCAATTTTTAAATAAGCTACTTCTTTCTTCTGCAGGCCATGCTTCATCATCCATGCGATGGCTTTCCCTAATTTTTCTTCTCCTGTTTCCTGTCTCAATTCACCCATTGATCTGCTGAAGATGATCTTTCCATCCTGCAGATACATCACATCCGTTGTAAGGTCTTCCAGATCGCTCAGCACATGCGATGTAATGAGGATCAGTTTTCCTTTTTCCTTTTCAGAAAGAATTTTGTCTTTCAAAATTTCCGATGAAAGCGGATCAAGTCCTGCAGTCGGTTCATCCAAAATCAACACGTCCGGATCAAAAAGAAAAGCCAGTGCAGCGCTTACTTTTTGCCTTGTTCCGCCGGATAATGCTTTCATGGATTTATCAAGAATAGTATCAAGCTTAAAACGGAAATACAATTCTTCATCCCATTCTTTTTCTTCGCGAATGTTTTTGATCATTCTAAACAACTGACCAATCTTCATATTATCAGGATAGCGGCCAATCTGCGGCATGTATCCAATGTTTTTCCGGTATGCTACGTTTTCAGTGATCGCTTCATCATTGAAAAATATTTGCCCATTATCCGGCTTTACCAAGCCGAGGATACTTTTGATCAAAGTGGTTTTGCCGGAGCCGTTTGGCCCGATCAGAGAGATCACTTGTCCTTTATTGAATTCTGCATTGATGGTGCTTAATGCCTGTAATTTCTTAAAGCGTTTGTTGATGTTTTCAATTCTGATCATGATTCTTCCTCCTCATTAAAGGTTGTTCGTCAATTAAATTTTCAGGTGTCAAACTCGGAATCGCTTTCTCTGCTTTATCAAGCAATGAAACCATGAAGCTTCTTAAGAGCAATACAGAATTTGGATTTTCTTCAATCACCATCGAATACATGCTTACCGGATGATAAGCCACATCACCAAACCCGTCTTTGTTCATATCATAGCCATCATACTTGTCCCAGTAGTTGTTATAAAACTCATTCAGCATCATGGTGCCGTTAGTGGCTACATCAAATGTGTTTGCATTAAAATTGTTGTGATGAATTGTGTTTTCATTACAGCTTGCTGTAATGCGCAGGGCCCATCCGTTGTTTTTAAAATCGTTGGATTCTACTTCAATGCGATTGGTGCCTTCCATTTGAATGCCGGTGGTGTTATGATCGAAATTATTATCAATGATGGCGGCATCGGAAATTTCTTTCAGCAAAAGGCCATAAGAATTCGATCCCCAGTTTAAGCGAAAACTATTGCTGTGCATCAGCACATGATTGGAAAACATCACCGCCACGCCTGCATTGTTTTCAGTGAACTGATTTTCCATGTAAGTGTCGTTATTGGAAAACATAAAGTGTAAGCCATAACGAATGTTATTATGGCTGCTGTTCTGATAAATGTAGGAGTGGGTAACAAACTCGAAATAAATTCCATCCCTGTGGCCCTGCACATCGTTGCTTTCAATGACCATGCTGTCGCACTTCCACAAATTAATTGCATTGCCCGAAGTTTGTTCCTCTTTGGGTATGCCTTTGATGGTATTGCCGGAAACAATGCAATTGCTGGAGTTGTTTATATGAATGCCGAAGTAAGCGTGTTCAATAAAATTATTTTCGATAATACAGTTACGGGAATCTACAACGCCTATAGAAGCATAATCATTCATGCTGGAATAACCGGAGTTACGGAAGCGGATTCCTTTGATTAGGATCCGTTGACCGCTAACCGTAAGGATTTCGTATTTGTTTTCTCCATCTAAAATGGGCTGATCAATACCAATCAGGCAAATGGATTTGTTGATGAGAATATTGCCTTCTTTATAAACGGCTTTGTGTAAAAGAATGGTGTCATCATCTTTTGCCAATTCCATTGCTTTGCGAAGAGAAGTGATCACCTTGTCTTTTCCTACCACTATCGTGTCGGCAAAAACAAGTTGGGCAAGGAGGAGAAGTAATATGGTGAGTGTTTGTTTCATTTCGTTGTTGTTTTCGTTTCTTTGAAGTTATTGGTATAACTGGTCCCAATTCTTTATCGCCCCATTGGTTTGTTGCGCTTTTTGTTCTGCAATTTCTTTTGATGAAAAGGAAGCAGCATTGCCGTTCATAGGACTTTTGAACTGATCACTCACAACGAAGTAAGCGGATTTCACATCGAGGAAGTTCTTGGCATTTTCATAATTAATAAACACTGTTTCGGCAATGTCTGCTTCTTTTACTGTTCCCTGTTTCATAAAATGAACAAGGCAATGCACATCGTCAAATTTGTAGATCTTTCCTTTTTTAGTGATAATCTCTCCACCAAATTTTGGATCTATGATAGTCATTTTACAATCATCACAAATATCTTTTCCGTAAGCAAAGGCTTGGGGTTTGGTATTGCAGGAAGTGAATAACAAAACAAGTAAGGCTGCTGCAGCGGGAACTGCTTTTTTAGCTATCGGACTGATGTTTATTTTTCTTTTGCGGTTCTTATACCATTCATAGGCCCAAACGGAAAAGAAGACACCTGCAATGGAAATTACCGCCCATCCGCCAGCATCCGGATAGGAATAAGCGTCAAAATTTAAAAGTGTTTTATGGCCGAATAAAGGTGGCTGATAAGAAAATCCCGGAATTTGTATGGCTGCTTTTGGATCGAGATTGTGTCCGTAATCATATCCCCACTTATAAAAATCAACCATAGCAGCAACACCGCCGAGAACAGTTGTTATGATGTACGCAAACAATAGTTTTCGCTTGCCTGTGATAGCAACAACTAATCCAAACAAAATAAAAAACGCAACAACATAGACGAGATAAGAGAACTCCGGAAACATTTCGGGCTTAATGTGTTTCATGCCGATGTAGTGATTCAATCCATTGATGATATCCACTTCTCCGGTGATCTTATTCAACCAGATGTTCATTGTCAGTCCTTCAGGATATTGTGGTGCGATCAGAAAAATAAACCACACGGGTAAGAAATAAGTTGCCGTTAAGGCCAGGGATGCAATTGCAATAATTATTCTTGAAGGACGACTCATCTTATTCTTGTTCATATCGGTTCTTTTAAGAACCTCCGGCCCAGTACTGTTCCGGAAGTTGAAGTGTACAGTGAAAAAGAGTTGGCAGCGGTCAGTTTACAATTTCCTGTTAGCCTCTTCACAATTACCAACTGCTAACTGAAAACTGCCAACTCAAGTTTTATTTTGCCGGAGGCAGTAACACTCCGTCAATTACGTGAATAATACCATTGGATGCAGGAATGGAAGCAATGATGTGTGCTGAATTATTGATCGTGATCTTTCCGTCAGCAGTTTTTTGTACCGTAATGTTGCCACCATTTACTTCATTCAATGTTTGGCCATCCTGCATCGTTTCGGGTTTGATAACGCCAACATAAACGTGGTACTGCAAAATGTCCTGCAGCTTTTCTTTATTCTCCGGCTTCATCAAATCTTCAACTGTGCCTTTGGGTAATTTGTTGAAGGCTTCATTGGTTGGAGCAAATACTGTAAACGGTCCCGCGTTGGATAAAGCATCAACCAACTCTGCTTGCTTTACTGCAGCTACCAGTGTAGTGTGCTCTTTCGATCCGGCAGCCACCTTCACTACATCTTTTGCAGATTCATCATCCTGTACGGCTGATTGCCCGACACTGCTTGTGGCTTCTGTTGTTTGCTCCGTTTGCGTTTGCTTTGTTTCATTGTTGCATGCGGTTAATATAAGAACCAATGCAAGAAATGCGAAGCTGAAGTTCTTTTTCATAAAAAATGTTTTGGTTAATGAGCAGCTTTCCAAGGGAAGCTGCTCATGATTTTTATTTTATTGATGAATTGTCAATCATTTTCCTTCCTTGCTTTCTTTCTTTTCCTTTTTTTCATGCTCATCATCATGCTTTACCGGAGCATTGTCATTTGCAGAATTTGATGTAAGGAGCGGAGCTTTATTGGTTCCCCAGGCTAAAGGCACATTAGTTCCTGCCGGAGAAATTCTTATATATCCCTGCATTTCCTGGTGCAGTGCAGAACAGAAGTCGGTGCAATAGAACGGGAAGATGCCCACTCTGTCCGGTGTCCATTTGTAGGTTTGTGTTTCACCAGGCATGATCAGTATTTCTGCATTGTTAGAGCCCTTTACAGCAAAGCCGTGTGGCACATCCCAGTCCTGTTCCAGATTGGTTACATGGAAGTAAACTACATCGCCCATTTTTACACCTTCAATATTATCAGGAGTGAGGTGAGAGCGGATAGCCGTCATATACACGTGCACTTCATTTCCTTTACGTACTACTTTTGTTGCGGCTTCACCTTTGGATACATAAGGATTTTGATTGGCTTCTATTTTAAAGATCTTCACACTGTTTTTAGCGATCATGCTTGCAGGCAATGCCTCAGCATAGTGTGGTTCACCAACTGTTGGAAAATCAAGGATCATTTTCATTTTATCGCCACTGATGTCATACAACT
>JAICTW010000817.1 GCA_025936195.1 Flavisolibacter sp. | reverse complement strand
GCCCTCAACGTTAAGGAATGTTGCGGGCTTTTGTTATAGTCAAATAAGTGGGCTTGTGTGCTGATGACTTCACTTTTTGGGGGAAGTCAGATGGCGGCCTTTTGAATTCGCCATCACGTATGCTGTCACCTGCTTCGCTTCTTCATCATTCAATTTTGCTTTTGGTATCATACTCTTTAAAATAGTTTCCCATTGTTGTTGTGTATATTTTTCTGTGTTCTTTAAACCATGGCATCTTCCGCACCGGTTCACATAAATGCTTTGTCCGGCAGAATTCATTTTGGAATCAGCGCCGGAGATTTTTGATGTTGTGTTTACTCTATTTGAGATAATAATGTTGTCAGAAGAAGAAATTGTTTTGCGATGACAGGCAAATACAATCAACGCAAGGATTATAATAAAGATGGTGGATTTCATGTTTTATTCTTGAGCAAATAAAAATAGAGAACACGCAGGTTCTCTATTCTGTAACGGAGTTAATTATGGTTAAATCATTTCGCTTCCAAAATAGCCATGCAAAATAACCGGCAATTGAATTCCATTTTCAGTTTGATTGTTTTCCAATAAACACGCAAGTATTCTTGGTAACGCTAATGAACTGCCGTTGAGCGAATGCGCCAATTGGGTTTTTCCTTTTTCATCTTTGAAACGGATCTTCATCCTGTTGGTCTGAAAACTTTCAAAATTGGAAACAGAACTTACTTCCAGCCATTTGTCCTGCGCTGCACTGTACACTTCAAAATCGTAAGTGAGTGCAGAAGTGAAACTCATATCACCGCCGCACAAGCGTAAAATGCGATACGGCAGTTCCAATGATTGAATCAGTTTCTCTACATGGTTCACCATTTCTTCCAAAGTAGCATAACTTTCATGAGGACGCACCAGTTGAACAATTTCCACTTTATCAAATTGGTGCAAGCGGTTTAATCCGCGGACATCTTTGCCATAGCTTCCTGCTTCTCTGCGGAAGCACGGCGTGTAAGCTGTCATTTTGATGGGAAGGTCAGCGTCTTTCAAAATCACATCACGATAAATATTGGTGATCGGTACTTCGGCTGTTGGTATCAGATAAAATTCATCTTCCGTTACATGATACATCTGACCTTCTTTGTCGGGCAGTTGTCCCGTACCGTAAGCAGAGGCTTCATTCACCATCAGCGGTGGCATGTATTCCGTATAACCGGCTTGGGTATTGTATTCCAGAAAATACTGGATCAATGCTCTTTGCAATTTTGCTCCTTTGTTTTTATAAACAGGAAAACCACTACCGGTAATTTTATTTCCCAATTCAAAATCTATCAGGTCATATTTTTTTGCAAGCTCCCAATGCGGAACGGCGCCTTTGTATAATTGAGGTTTGCTTCCTCCGGTACGTACAACTTCATTGTCTTCCGGAGTGGTGCCTTTGGGAACCTTTTCAGATGGAAGATTGGGCAAACGGACCAACAGATCATTCAATTGCTTTTCAACTTCTCCCAATTTTTTTTGAGCAGGCTCCAGTTCTTTTTTGAAAGATTCCACTTCCTTCTTTTTTGCTTCGGCTTCTTCTTTTTGTCCTTTGCTCATCAGCATTCCGATT
>JAICTW010000603.1 GCA_025936195.1 Flavisolibacter sp. | reverse complement strand
ATTTGCAGCTTTTGTTTATGTACCGGGCGGCATTACGACTGTTGAAAGTTGATTGCTCTGCGCCGATAGTTATCGGATCTATACAGCATTGTGGCGAATGGCCGTGCTTTAGAGCCGGCGCAAAAATAGGAAATTCAGCTTTAATGCAGTTTGATGGAGATCAGGTAATCCAAAACAGGCTTCATTTCCCACTGAAGAATCGACCATTGGTTGTTATTGCATTGGCTTTAAAAGCATTTTTTTTTACAGATAAATATCGCGGATAAAAATCTTTCGAAGTGTCCCGGCCCTTTTCCTGAAGGTATCCACTGTATTGATTTTCCTTTATCCGCTACGTTGCTCAATAGATAACGACCCTTACGCTTCACTTTTGAGATTGTGTATCTAAGCATACCTGTTCTTTTTTTAGTTAAAAGAAATTGATTACCTGTTATTGAATTCAATTTTTATTTTTAATCGCTCTTCCTGGAAGAACATTAAACCAAATTAACATGCCACAAAAAATGAAATGGGTACAACTCTTTTTTTTAATTGTGTACATCGGTATTATTTTTCTTTATCTTCTCACTTGTCTGATCCCTTTTTTAAATCCTGCCACTTTTTGGTTCATTGCCATTTTAGGTTTGGGCTTTCCATTTTTATTGCTGCTAGTATTGGCTTGCCTGATCATGACTGCCGTGAAAAAATCAAAATGGTTTTTTCTTTCCTTGGCTGCATTATTAATTAGCTGGCAGCAAATTGCTGCACTGTTCGCATTCCATACTCCAAAAAGTTTCCATGCAGATAAATCAGAAAACAGTTTACGGGTGCTTTCCTGGAATGTTTCACGATGGACAGAAAGCGAAAACTCAATGAAAGAAAAACAAGGCACTAGTTTTAGAGGGCTTATGTTGGATGCTATTGAATATGAGAGTCCTGATGTCCTTTGCCTACAGGAATTTTTTGAATGTTATGCACCCGATTATTTTCCAGACAACATCGGCCCATTGGAAAAAATGGGGTATAAGTATCATTATTTTTCTCCTGCTTCAAAAATTGTCAATGATCTGTTTCAAACAGGCCTTGCCATTTTTTCAAAATATCCAATTGTAGATTCAGCGTATTTCAAAACAGTTGGCGGTGAGCATTCGGAAGGGTTCAGTTATGCAGATATAAATTTTCAGAATAAAACGATACGCATTTATAATACACATCTTGAATCCATAGGAATGAACCGGGAAGATTATCGAAGTGTTGGAAGAACTGAAAATATTAAATCCATTTTCAGCAAAATAAAGAGGAGCTATTTTTTTCGTAGTGAACAAGCCGCCCAACTTCGACTGGAAATGGACCATAGCCCATATCCTGTAATTTTTTGTGGTGATATTGATGATGTTCCCGACTCTTATGTCTATTTCAAAATAAAAGGGAATTTACAGGACGCTTTTCTAAAAAAAGGATTTGGCATCGGAAGAACTTTTCAATTCGTCTCTCCTACACTTCGCATAGATTATATGATGGTTGACAAAAGGTTCAACATTGAACAGTTCTCAAAACTGGACTACAAGTACTCCGATCATTATGCTCAGGTAATGGACGTATCGTTGACAAAATAATTCGGGCAACACTATCTTAAGTTATGAACAAACAAAGCAGCAGGTTGAATGATAGAACCAGTGCAAACGCTGTAGAATCAACAATCCGTCAATGTTGATGAAAATAATAAAGTCATAATCATCATGTATTCTTTTGGTCTTTTCCCTGACATTTCAACCACGGTCATTCTCCTCTCAATCTTTGCACGCAATTGAACAAAGCCCTGGATTGGTGATAGGCTGCTTTCCAGATATGACCTTTCAATGCAGTCTTTCTTTGCGGCTCTTTGTCCAAACCTTCTTCGTACCAATCACCATAAATATGATCAATCATATAGGTTTGAACATAGTTCCATAGTTTTTTGAAGTGATCGAAGTACTGCATCTTGTCATTGGGAAATTTATAAGCCATCAATAACAAAGTATTCATTCCTTCAGCCTGTGCCCACCAGTTTTTACTGTCTTTGATGATGGTAATCTTTGAACTGTCCTTGAAATAATAACCTTCATCATAAAAACCACCGAGTTCATTGTCCCATCCATTTTGCAAAGAGTGATCAATCATTCGTTTGGCAACAGTTAATGTTCTTGCGTCATTTTTTAATCCAAGAACCTGAGATGCTTCCAACATTAAATAAGCCGTTTCCACATCATGACCAAAAGAAACATGATCAAGGTAACGATGCTGAAGAATGACTTCTTTTGATGAATCACGATATGAAATGGGTTTCCAATCAGGTGTAAAGAAAAGAACGAGATAACCTTTTGGAGTTACCATTTTATCACGAATGAGAAACAACATTTCCTGCAAGCGTTCACAAAGCAAAGGATCTTTCCATACACTATACAATTCGGTAAATGCCTCGAGCAAATGAATAGAAGAGTTTTGATCCTTATAACCAAGATCGGATGTTGAAGGAACAAATGCATCACGAACAACTGGTGTTCCATCCATTTTCAAATGCTGGTAGTAGCCTTTGTATTTTGGGTCATGACTGTGTTTCTCCAGCCACATAAAAGCTTTCTTTGCCAGGTTCAATGCAGCCGTATCTTTTGATGCATGATAATAAGCAGCAAGTGCATAAATAGCAAAAGCATTTCCGTATGCTTCTTTCGGTGCCTGCGGACTGCTTTTATCCTTTCCATCTCTTGTAACCAGGTTATAAAAGCCACCATAAGTTTTAT
>JAICTW010000786.1 GCA_025936195.1 Flavisolibacter sp. | reverse complement strand
CCTTCCCATCGGTAGTAGCGTGACCGATACCTGTTTCACCAAGGTAATCCATAGCCGTCCAAACAAAATCGCCAATTACATAAGGGTGTTGTTCTACCTGTTGCCAGTTTTCAAAAGCTTCGCCGGGAGTAGATTCAGTGCCCATCATGATGCGTTCGGGATATTTTGCATGATCCTTTTCATATTCCTTCCATTGATAATTATAACCACCGACATCAAGCAAGGCAAAAGCGGCAGCGGTGGTGTCCCATTTATAACCGGGATGATCCCAAAATGAACAAATCGCTTCTGTTACGGGACGCGTGCTGTCAAGGCTTTTCACTTCATCACGCAATCTCTTCGCAATAATAAGCCCGGATGAATCAACGCGCTCATTGATCTCGTTACCAATGCTCCAAAAAACTACCGAAGGATGATTGCGGTCGCGAAGCACCATGGCATCAATATCTTTTTTCCATGAGGTATCAAAATAAAGATGATAATCCTGTGGGTTCTTTGGACGTTCCCACATGTCAAATGCCTCATCAATAACAATAATCCCAAGCCGGTCGCAGGCATCGAGAAATTGTTGTGAAGGCGGATTGTGACTGGTGCGCACCGCATTGTAGCCAAACTTTTTTAAAAGTTCCACTCTTCGCTCTTCTGCCCGATCAATCGTTGCAGAACCCAGCGGCCCATTGTCGTGATGCATACATCCGCCACGAAGTTTAATTGATTTCCCATTCAGAAGAAAGCCTTTATCAGCAGTGATGCTGATAGAGCGGATTCCAAAATTGGTTACCACATGATCGAAGTTTTTTGCGCCTTGCAGAATGTCTGTTTCTGTATGATAGAGATAAGGTGATTCCGGCGACCATAGCTGCGGATGAGAAACAGATAGAGTTTGAGATATTGAAACATTTGATCCAGATGAAAGAATATCAGTTTCCTTTGTTGCCACAACATTGTTTTTAGCATCCAAAACTTTGGTGCGCAGTTTCAGATTACTCAAATTTTTTAGACTTTCAATGCCAGCAATATTTGTTGCTACCTCTATTTTTGCAGACGTATGTGAAACAGTTGGTGTAGTAATCTGAACACCCCATTGTTCCACATGAACAGGATTGGTTATATTGAGCCATACATGCCGGTAAATGCCTGAACCGCTGTACCAGCGCGAGTTGCGTCCTTCATTGCGAACGCGCACTGCAAGAACATTTTCTCCGTTTTGTTTAAGATAAGGAGTGAGCTCATAATAAAATGGCGTGTAACCATAGGGATGATTTCCCAAATGATGACCATTGATCCACACATCACTGTTCATATAAACACCGTCGAAATAAATGCTCACTTTTTTATCCGCGATATTGTTTAAAGTGAAATGTTTCCGATACCAGCCAACACCTCCGACGGTATAACCGGTTGCTGTTGCACCAATACTTTTTGCACTGAAAGGACCAATGACAGAATCAGATTGATCAGGCAGATCTTCGATGCTCCAGTCGTGCGGAAGATTCACTATTCTCCATTTTGAATCATTATAACCCGGTGCATCAGCAGCTATCGTGCTGTCTTTTATAAAGCGCCATCCGGAATCAAACAGGCTATTGCGAGTTGGAGTATTTTGTGCGTTGCTGATCACACAACAAACCATGCCGCAAAAAAAGAATAAAGTTTTTTTCATGAGTAAAATTTGTGAGGCGAATAAAATTAAGCGATAATATCT
>JAICTW010000694.1 GCA_025936195.1 Flavisolibacter sp. | reverse complement strand
AGTTGAATGCAGTAGGAAGAACGGTCAACGGAATACTTTCTTTCCATGAGGTGATGGATAACCGGGCCGTTCCTTTTTTCAGTGGGCGCAAATGCCATTCATTCTCACACCTTCCTTCACTAAAAATTAAAACCATTCCGTTCTTGCGGAACGTTTCCCTGCAGGCATCAAACGTGGTGTAGTTATGTTCCAAATTTTCTACGCCTTCGCTCGTTCGGTAAACCGGTAATAATTTCAAGCGTCTGAGCAGGCGGTTCATCCAATCATTTTTAAAAGCATCGCCGCGGGCCAGTGAATACAAAGGTTTATCCAAAAGAGTGGTCAAAATAATCCCATCCAAAAAAGAGTTGGGATGATTGGAAGCAAAAAGCAAAGGCCCCTCGCTTGTTAAAACTTCAGGCTTGTTAATGATGATCCTTGCACAATAAATCTTTATAGCAAAGCGGGCATATAATTTCAGCAGAGAATACAGCACAGGTGAAAATAAGTAAATTAATCAGGGAAAATACACTATTGCAATCCGCTTTCATTGGGCTGCTCTTCAGGCATACCCTTTTTATCGGCTGCATGCTTGTGACCATCGTCGTCAACATTGGTTACACCACCGCTGATGGCAAACTTCATGGCATCTGTTGCATTAATGTCGGTAATCACACGTACCCTGCTTTTAGGCAGCAGATAAACATTGCCCGCAATGGAATAAGCCATCGGAATATATACAGCAACGAACTCAGAGAAACCGAAGTTGGCAGCATCATCCTGTGTAATAAAACCAACACGCCAAACATCGTTATCATCAATATTAGCCAGGGCGGGTTTGTTGAACTTTTTCTTTTCACCGGCAAAGGCCTCGAAAAAATCCTTTACGGTGGAATAGATCAACCGGATACCCGGAGTACGCACCAAAAGGGTATCGAATAAATTAAAAATTTTGTTTTTGATGAAGAATGAGCTGAGATAACCGATCAGACAAATAGCAACGATCACAATCAAAAATCCCAGGCCGTAATTACGCACATAAATTTTTCCATCGGGACCTGTTTCTGTAAACAAAGGAATTTGGCTGTCAATAGAAGAAACGATCCAGTAAACAGCATATAATGTAATGGCGATGGGTGCAATTACCAGCAAACCCTGTAAAAAATACTGAAGCAGCTTGCTGAACTGAAAACCTTTTTTTTCTGAAGGCGGCGTCTCATTCATTGCGCAAAGGTAATGGTACTGCTCATCCTCAAAAATTTGCCTTTTATCAAAAAATAACGGCAGGAAACTTTGGTTACATAAAAAGTTTCCATAGTTTTGCGCCCCTTATGGAGCCAAAGGAACGCATATTAGTGAAGTCGCACGAACTGTTTAACCGGTACGGAATCCGCTCCGTATCCATGGATGATATTGCTGCGCAACTGGGCATGTCCAAAAAAACGCTTTATCAATATTACACCGATAAGGATGAATTGGTGAATGCCGTATTTGATATTGTGCTGACAGATAACAAGGCCCATTGCATGGAGTGCAGCAAACAGGGCGAGAATGCCATTCAGGAAGTCTTTCTGTCCTTTGATGTAGTGGAGGAAATGCTGAAGAACATGAACCCTTCCGTTCTTTTCGATATGCAGAAATACCATCCTACTGCATTCAAAAAATTTGAAGAGTTCAGAAACGGCTTTTTGTACAGAATCATTAAAGCAAATTTGGAAAGGGGAATCAAAGAAGAACTCTATCGTGAAGATATTGATACGGATATTTTGTCACGCTACCGCCTGCACAGTGTGTTGTTGTCATTCAATACAGATGTTTTTCCCAATAACAAAACGCAATTGTTTTATATCGAACAGCAATTGATGGACGTGTTCCTTTTTGGAATGGCCACATCAAAGGGACAAAAACTGATTCAGAAATATAAAAATCAACGAACCAAAAAATAAAACGAATGAAACGGAATATCACAGGAATGGTGATGTTTTTCTTAATGAGTTCAGGGCTGCAAACTTTCGCTCAGGAAACACACGAGTTTACAGCAAAAGATGCGGTGGAATACGCTAAGAAAAATAATGTACAGGTTAAAAATGCTTTGCTGGATATTCAATTGCAGGCACAAACCAACCGAGAGGTCACTGCTGCTGCTTATCCTCAGATAAATGCCACTTTAAATGGAATTGGCTACATCAGCATTCCAACCAATCTGCTTCCGGGAGAATTTT
>JAICTW010000767.1 GCA_025936195.1 Flavisolibacter sp. | reverse complement strand
AACAGCCATTAGTTTTGTAAATTGGACTTTTATGAAAAAAGTAGCCGTTATTCGTCGCGAACATTTTAATGCTGCCCATCGTTTGTATAATGAGAACTGGAGCGATGAACAGAACAGGGCTACTTTCGGCAAATGCAGCCTGCCGCATTATCATGGACATAACTATGAGTTGGAAATAAAGGTAGTTGGGGAAATTGATCCGGTAACCGGCTTTGTTATGGACCTGAAAGAGCTCTCTGATATTGTCAATGAAAATGTCATTGAAAAATTTGATCACAGGAATCTGAATCTTGATACGGAAGAATTCAAACAATTAAATCCTACTGCTGAAAATATTGCAGTGGTTATTTACGATCTTTTGCGTCCGCATATAAAACCAGTGCTTGATCTATTTATTCGCTTGTACGAAACGCCACGCAATTTTGTGGAATATCCCGTGCAATAACCTAAAACCTAATTCTAAATTTTAAGAAATGGCTTATCAAAAAAAAGAAGAGTTTGATATAAAGGCAACGGAAGAACTGATGAAAAACTATCGCAACATTATTGGCCTCCTGGGTGAAGACACGAATCGTGAAGGTTTGCTGAAAACACCGGAACGTATGGCCAAGGCCATGCAATACATAACCCAGGGTTATCATCAGGATGCAGTTGCCATTTTGAATGCTGCGAGATTTAAAGAAGAAGTAAGCGAGATGGTGATTGTGAAAGATATTGAATTGTTCTCTATGTGCGAACATCATCTGTTGCCTTTTTTTGGCAAAGCCCATATTGCTTATATACCCAATGGCTACATTACCGGTTTAAGTAAACTGGCACGGGTGGTGGATGTTTATGCAAGAAGACTACAGGTTCAGGAAAGATTAACTACACAAATTTTAAAAGCAATAAAAGAAAGTTTGGATCCTTTAGGTGTAGCAGTTGTAATAGAAGCCAAGCATTTATGCATGATGATGAGAGGCGTTCAAAAGCAAAATTCGGTTACCACAACTTCTGCATTTGACGGAGAGTTTTTAAACAACCATGTTACACGTAATGAGTTTTTAAAATTGATTGCTGCAGGATTAAGCTGATCATATATAAGTGTTGAAAAATAGTGGATGCAGCAATTTCAATTGTATAGTGATGTCAATGCAATTGCAGTTTCTTTTTGTTTTATTAATAGCATTGGTAAAAGTAGTTACGAACAAACTGCCGAAAGCCTAATGCTTGCAATTGGGTGCGGGACTCATGGCATAAGGATGCCTCTTATCAATTCCCAATCACCTTCCCATTTTCATAGTCCTTGTAAGTATAATGCGGAATGTCTTGTATGGTCAGATCAAAACTCATGTCCATCAAATTTGATGTTCTTTTGTTAAGTACCTTACATTTGACGTTCAATTGGAGTTATGAAACATGCATACGTTTTTCCGGGACAGGGAGCGCAATTTCCGGGAATGGGTAAA
Organism: Flavisolibacter sp.; assembly: GCA_025936195.1. The sequence goes on along the minus strand of JAICTW010000767.1, from coordinate 344 downwards.
TCACATTACGAGAACAGTTCCTTCGCCAAAAAAATTTTTGAACAGGCCAATGATATTCTAAGCTTTCGTATTTCTGATGTCATGTTCAACGGAACAGAAGAAGACCTCAGACAAACAAAGATCACCCAGCCTGCTATTTTTCTGCATTCCATTATTGCGTATAAAACTATTGAGAACGCAAAACCGGATATGGTAGCAGGACATTCGCTGGGAGAATTTTCTGCCTTAGTGGCCAATGGTACTTTAAGTTTTGAAAATGGCCTGCAATTGGTGAGCCTTCGTGCACAAGCTATGCAAAAAGCATGTGAACTGAATCCATCAACCATGGCGGCTGTATTGGGTTT
>JAICTW010000067.1 GCA_025936195.1 Flavisolibacter sp. | reverse complement strand
TTTGCACGACCAATTTTCTTCCCTTCAAACAAACCAACGCTTCCGCCGGTGATTGTGTACTTACCTTTCACATATTTGCCATGCTTTTCCAACATCACAAATCCATTACTGTTTTCCAATGCCGAATCATCACTGGCAATAAAAACATTTCCCAATAATTCTTCGGCAAGTTTGCGGTACTGACCATCCACTTCAATTACGTCCATTACAGGAATTGTTCCTTGTGGTTGATGATCGGGAGCAGAACTATTTAAAGCATTTACTTTATCCAATAAAAAGAAATTGGCTTTCCCCTTTTTGTTTTCATCCAGCAATTGAACAGCCTGCAAACCTTCCTGCAAATTATTTACAACATAGTAGTTGAGATAAGGTTCCAAAACATTTTCAACCGCTGCCCTGTATTCTTCTTTTACATAAATGATGTCGGAAAGAATCGGTGCATTATGATTCCATCCATTATTGTTGTGAAGAAACTTCACGCTTTCGGGATAACCTTCCATCGAGTCAATCAAACTCTTTAAAAGATCATGCTCATTCTTTTTAGAATCCAGTTTGCGGCTTTCATCCGCTAATTGTACACGCAGTTCTTCCAACACGCCCTGCGTTTGTAAAATCTGTTCTTTGGTGCGTTCGTTGTGCTGCTGCAATTGCTCCAAATCGGTTTGTTTGGATTGCAATTGATTTTTCTTTTCTTCTTTTTCTATTTCGAGCTGGTGGATCTGATCTTGCCTTGTTGAACGTTCTTCTTCTAAATGAAAGATGGTCCTTTGTAAATTTTGAATAGAAGTATCGGCAACAGCCACTTTCTTTTCCGCATCAAACTGGCTACGCTGCACTTGCTGATAAGAAGAGCGAAGTGTATTTAAAGCACTACGGTTTTCATCTACAATAGCTCTCTTTTCATCTACCTGCGAACGTAATTCTTCCAACTGCGCTGTCAGGTTTTCAAGTGTTTGCTCCTCTTCGGCAATTTGCAGTTGCGTAAAGCTGATGCTTTCTTCAATGCCGGTGATCTGTCCTTCTGCTTTGCTTAAAAACTGAGTAAGGCTGGTTTCTCTTTCCCGCAAATATTCCAAACGCTGTGTAGCAAGGTTTTTTTCATTTTCTTTCGTGCGCACATTCTGCACCAGTTCATTGAAGCCTTGCTGGAGAGTATGTAATGCACTTTCCTTTTCAATGAACGAAACCCGCTCCTGCTCCAATGCCGCTTCTTCGGTGGCCACTTCCGCTTCTAAGGCAATGCGCTTATCTGTTTCTGCTTCGTGCTGCTCATTCAGTTCTCTGAATGTAAGATTAAATCCTTCCAAAGCGGCCTTTGCCAATTCAATGCTGATCTCACGGTAATCTTTTTTGATCTCGTAATATTTCTGCGCCTTCCTGGCCTGGTTCTCTAAAGTTTTTAATTGGTTATTGATCTCAAACAATAAGTCTTCAATGCGGGCAAGGTCCTGCTCTGTAGCATCCAGCTTTTGTTTAGCTTCTTTCTTTCTTGTTTTATAGATAGAAATACCTGCTGCCTGCTCCAGCATCCGGCGGCGGCTGTTGTCCTTATCCTTGATCAGGTCATCCACCATTCCTAATTCAATAATGGCATAGCTGTCGGTGGAAACACCGGTGTCCATAAAAAGGTTCTGAATATCTTTCAAACGGCAGCTTACATCATTCAGGCGGTATTCGCTTTCACCGTTTTTATAAAACTTACGGGTGATGGTTACGGTATTGAATTCGGTGGGAAGGAGATTCTTTGTATTTTCAAAGGTCAGGCTCACTTCGGCAAGTCCGCTGGCACTGCGGGTTTTGGAGCCATTAAACACAAGGCTTTCAAGGTTCTCGGAACGCAGATGAGAGATTTTCTGTTCACCAATTACCCAGCGAATACTGTCCACAATATTGCTTTTGCCGCATCCATTGGGACCTACAATGCCGGTGATGTTTTCATCGAAGTTTACAAAGGTTTTATCTGCAAAACTTTTAATGCCCTTAATTTCCAAAGATTTTAGTCGCACACTATCAGTTTTAAGATGCGCAAATATAACGGAATGACCCAACTCAGGGGCTTATTTTAACTGTATGAAAGAACTGTTTATACCCACCTTTTTCACAAGTGAAAATTGACTATTGCAAAGCTTACCTTTCTATTTTATTATCTTGCCGTCCGAAATAAACAAGCCAGCTTATGACAACAATTATTGTTCCTACAGATCTTTCGCAGGTTGCCGACAATGCAGCCCGTTACGCAGCACAAATGATAAAAGGCCAGTACGACGTGAATTTCATTTTATACCACGTTTACGAAAACGATGAAGACAGGGAAACTGCCAATGTTTTATTGGACAGGTTGAAAGAGGAACTACAATCCAAACATTTCATTAAGGTGGAGTGCCGTATGGAAGAAGGCGGCGACTTTATTGACTGCCTGGAAAAAGAAGCCCGCCATTCCGATGCGCACTTAATTGTTATGGGCATTACCGGCAAATCAAAACTGGAACAGGTGTTCATGGGAAGCAATACACTGAAGATGGTTGAAAGGAATGTATGTCCTGTTTTAGTGGTTCCGGCTACAGCGCAATATTTTGAAGTGAAAAATGTTTGTCTCCTCTCCGATTTTAAAGATGTGGAGAACAGTGTTCCCGAAGTGCCCATTAAAAATGTACTAAGCCTTTTCAGGCCGGCTTTGCATATTGTGAATGTAAACAGTGAGCATTATGTTTCGCTGACACCGGAATTTATGGCGGAAAGAGGACGTTTGCTGGAAATGTTCAAAGGATATAAACCGGAGTTTTACTTCATCGGAACATTTGACCTGGTAGATACTGTTCAAACCTTTGTTGCCGATAAAAATATTGATATGCTGATCACGGTTCCAAGAAACCATTCCTTCTTTGGCAACCTGTTCAAAACAAGCAAAACAAAGCAGCTTGTTTATGAAAGTACCATCCCGATTTTAGCAGCACATGAATAAAAAGCCCTAAACACAGCAAGCTGTTAGCTGCAAGCTGACTAATGTTTCTAATCCGGAAAAAAACTGGAAGTAATTTTGTGCCTGGAGCAGGCAATGAACTTAGTGCCTGCTCCAATTCAGTATCTTTATGAAAAACTGAAATATGATTGCTACAAATACAACCAACAATACCATTAAGCAAATTATTACAGAGGCAAAAAAAATGTCAAAAGCAGAGCTGGAATTTTTGCTTAAAGAAATAAAAATAAGAAAGCTCCTCGCCGAAAGAAAACCTATTGTAAGAGCCAAAAAAGCAAAGTCATTATCATTGGAGGAAATCAATGAAATAAAACACCTTTCAAGAAAGAAGCATGCGTAGCAACAGGTTTGTTCTTGATCCTAATATTTTCGTCAGCTATTTTATTTCCGGCAATCAAAGTTTCCTCGCAGGTATTGTAATCAAACAAAAGATTGAATTAGTAATTTGTAAAGAACTCGTTGCGGAGTTCAAACGGGTATTAAAATATCCAAGGCTGGCAAAGTTCGATATTGATATAAGACTGGCAGTTAAATTTTTACTCACTATTGGAACTATACATGTTTTACAATTTCCGATAAAGCGCTATCTGCCAAAAGATGAAAACGATGATTATTTAATCGCACTGGCACTTCAAACTTCATCCGGCTTTATAACTTCCGGCGATGATGACATTCTTTCCGAGAAAGAAAGACTCGAAAAAAAATATAAAAAGCTGAGGATTCTAACAAAAAAGGAGTTTGAAAATATGTTTGCCTAAACCTTCTGAAATAAATGTTTTGGAGGATCTGTGTGCATTGGGCCTGAAGGTTTAGCTTTAAATTTTAGTTTTTACTTTTAGGCGATTGTTTGTTATGAAGAATATTAAATTGATAGAAGTGCCATCTGAAATTGGTGCTGGAACAAGAGGCGCCAGTCTGGGTGTTGAAGCCATTAAAATTGCGGCGCTGGATTTCATGAGTAATTTTTTCGTTCATTTTCCTTCGGAAAAAATTCCGGTTCATAACGAGTTGCTGTACCAACCCATTGAATCGCCTTATGCCAAGCGTATTAAAGGTGTTGTGGCTTTGTACGATAAAGTGAGCAAGGCCATAAGCGATTGCATTAAAAATAATTTCTTTCCTGTGGTATTAAGCGGCGATCATTCCACTGCCGGCGCTACTATTGCCGGAATAAAAATGGCTAAACCCAAAAGCAAACTGGGTGTGATTTGGGTGGATGCGCATGCCGATCTTCATACGCCATACACCACACCGTCAGGTAATCTTCACGGAATGCCTGTGGCTTTGGCTATTAACGAGGACAATGAAGAATGTGCGGTTCACGAACCGGATGCTGATACCGTCAAACAATGGAATTCTTTAAAAAATATTGGAAAAATCGCACCGAAGGTTTTGCCCGAAGATGTGGTTTATATCTCGCTTCGCGATTTTGAAAAGGAAGAAAAAAAACTGATAGATAAATACGGCATGAAGGTGATCACCACCAAAGAAGTGCGAAGCAAAGGCGCAGAGAATATCGTTCGCGCCGTGCAGCGTTACTTAAGTGATTGTACAGATATTTATGTTTCGTTTGATGTGGACAGTTTGGATTCTTCCATCAGTAAAGGAACCGGAACACCTGTAAATAATGGCTTGAGAGAACGTGAAGCGGAAGATCTGATCAGTAAGTTTATGCAGATAAGAAAGGTTTGCTGCCTGGAAATTACAGAAGTGAATCCCACATTGGATAAGGAAAACCTGATGGCTGAGATTGCGTTCAATATTTTACAGCGCAGCGTGAACGTACTGATGATGAGTTGAAAAATTTTGCTGCACTGCTTCTTTCCACATTGCAGTATCTCTTTTAACCAGTGTGGTTGCATTGAGTTGGTCCAGGTCCCTTATGACTGTTGCCGGACTTTATATTGACCGTGAGCACACAAAACAGTTGCAGACAATAGAAAGGACAAGAAAAGTTTTCCCAAAAACAAAATTTAAATGATAATCAGGTTATGAATTATTACCGTTTAAAGGTCAACTGTCAAAGCGCTTCCCTGTAATGAGATATCTTCATCTTCACAAGTGCAGGCAATCAGCCGCTTTTAAATTCAGCTTCGAAACCAAACTTTCAGTCAGAAGAGAAAGGATCATTTTAATGAACTAAATTGTATCAAAATGCGACAGCTCATTTGCTCCATTCAGAATGAAACGTCTTGTTATTATAATAAGCTATTGCCTTTCTGCTGTGTATTGCTTTTGCCTGCTGCCCACCTGCTCCAAAGAATATAGTTATGAAGGAGGCAATCAACCACCACCACCAACAGGAAATCCCCCCACTTCCAATAACGCATCGTTTACTTTAGAAGGCGATCCAACTGAGTGCATCATTGCTTTACCTGCAGGCAACTTCATTGCCGGAAGCAGTAATAGCACCAATACTTTTGCCATTAGTGTGAACGTGTCAAAAACCGGTGACTACAACATCAGCACCGATACGCTCGACAATATTTATTTTGCAGCAAGTGGCCATTTTACAAGAACAGGTGTACAGAATGTCACACTTAAAGGATACGGAATGCCTGACAAAGCTTTAAACCTTAGCTTCACCCCTTCCACATCTTTTTCGCATTGCACGTTTCATCTTAGCGTACTGCCATCAGGACCCTTAGCAACCTATGTTATTGAATCGAACTTTGGAAATCCAAATCCCTGCACTTATCAGGTAAATGGAAGCTATGTAAAAGGAAGCTCGCTGTCTCCGTCGAATACAGTACGAATAAATGTTACTGCGATTTCTTTGGGGAGTTTTGCCATTGCAACTCAGATTGTGAACGGAATACAATTTTATTACTCCGGAACATTTACAACTACGGGAAGCCAGTATGTAGTTTTAGAAGGCAGCGGTACGCCGTTATCTTCAGGCACGTTTTCTTTTTCACCAATGATCGTGGGACCGGCGCCACTTGGCGGCCAGGCTTGCGCATTTAATTTGAAGGTTCCATAGACTTGCTGGGTTCTGTTTGACTTACTCCAATGAAATGTTGTTATTATCACGAACACAGCAGAAGATGAATGCATTTGAGAAATCATTTTTAATGATTGATAAATACTGATCTCTCATTTTATTGCAATGACCCTTTTGGAAGAAACTGTGGAGGTGAGTATCTATTTTGATTAACGGTTTGAAAAGGCGAAACCTTGTTTTTAAATCTTTTTGCAAAGCTCATGAATTTTTCTATGTCCTCTTTTATCGTAGGAAGGCCAATGGATATGCGGACAGCGCCTCTCAATCTTCCTGTGAAATTGATGAAGTCATAATAGTCTCCGTGATCTCTTGCGATGAAATAATTTTTCAATTGTTCTTTTGAAAGACCATGATTCAATTCATCAATACCGGGATTGCAAAAGCATCCTGTACGGAATGATATCTTTTCGGCATTTGCCGTTTGCTCTATGTATTGAAACGGATATTGCTCACCGCTTACATCAAAAAAATTGAGAAGGAAATTGCCTCCGCGATTCTCTGTATGTGCAGGACCATAAAGTTTTGTAAGCGGTCTTCCATTGTCATGCCTCAAGTGTTTTAACTCTGAAAGAATAAAATAAGAAAGCTCTTTGATGCGCAGGTGGATCGTTTCTATACCGATGGCTTCTATAAAGTTGAGACCATTGGTAATAGCGGGAATATTAAGATAATTGATCGTACCGTTCTCAAATCTTTCATGGTCGCATTTTAGAAAATAGCTGCTATAGCTTACGGCAGATAAAGTAATAGTGCCACCTGCAAATGAAGGTTTTTCCAATTTACTGAATTTCGATTTTTTCACCAGCAGGCAACCAACACCTGTTGGATAACCAAACATTTTATAAAAAGAAAGCGATACAAAATCCGGATGATGTACAGACAGGTCAAGTTTGGAGGTGGGAACGAAGGCAGCGGCATCCAGCAACACATCCCAACCTTTTTCCTGTGCTGTTTTTATCCACGATAGCGAATGCTGTACTCCCGAAACATTGGATTGTGCGGGAAAAGCAAACAGTTTATTTTTTTCATCCTGATGCGCATCAAGATGTTTAGTCAATTCTGTTTCGTTGATCATAAGGTCTTCACGGTTCATGGAACTGTAAGTAAAGCCAGATCCCTTGTGCCTGCAATATTCTCTTATGCCATTAACGGAATTATGATTGTCTGCCGTCAGCAATAAATGGCTCTCCTGCGAAAACGGATAACATTCTCCTACAATCTGCAATGCCCCTGAAGCATTGTTCGTAAATACACAATAGTAATCACGGGCATTAAAAAAATCCAGAACTTTTTGCCTTGCCTCATTCGCAAATTTTTCTGACAACTGCGAAGTAGGATTGATGGAATGAGGATTCCCGTAAACACCTTTCTGCAAAAACCGATGATGCATGTCCACCAAGGATTGGGGATACAAATTGCCTCCGGTATAATCGAGGTACACATGTCCTGATTCATCCAATCTTGAAAATTCTTTTTTACGAAGTGCAGTAAAATAATTTTCTCTTTTTAACAGTCTGTTTCCATTATTTTCTTTCAATAGCGTTTCAAATGGGAATGAATTATTTGAAATCATACCACTTGGGTTGGCCAACTTTATGACGTGAATAAAATCTATACAAATGCTTTCCAAAACCTTCCAGGTCAACCTGGATCAGTACAAGGGCGCCAATGGTGCAATCCAGTTGATGTATGATACCACCTCCGTTTCCATAGCCGCTACCGGTTGGTGTAGTGGATGTAGTTAGCAAGCCAACACGAAGGGAATCATGGTAAGCCGAAATGTCCGGTGGAAGCGTTGCCGGCGTAACTGCATACGTTCCGGTATAAATGGTTTGACGAAGATTATGTTTGATCACTCCTTCGCCGCTTCCGCAAAAATCACTGACATCAGGAAAAGGGTCTGCACCATCTTCTATAGTTTGTCTGAAGAAAGTCCCATCGTCATGAAAGGTCAGCGTCTCAGCCATTATTTGATAATATGTAGCAAAGTGTAAGGTCCTGTTGGGTTGTCTTTCCCCCGGGCAAACACCATATATGGAAATTCCCGCACAACAGCTTCCGTTGATATTTTGACCGCTGGCACCAAATACAGTATTCGGATCATCTATAAAATCGGCGCCGTTGAGAAGGCCGGGTGAATAGGATAAATCCCAATCCCAATATTCATCATTAGGAAGAACAAGTCCGCAGGAACTGCTTTTAGGATTGGTTTTATGTTCGGCAATTTTCACCGGCTTAATTGCCTGCGCAATGGGCTGATGATTGTTGTTATAAGGAATAATGTTCACATTAAATGAAACAGGAAGCTTAAGATTGGTTGGATCAAAGCCAACCATAACAACTGAAACGGTATCGCTGCTATCTATGGGCGACACTTCGGGTATGTCATAGTAGTAAGAGGCATCAACAGGTGCGCCGTTAGTGACAGCCTGTACCTGCAAAAAAATACCGGCAACATTTTGTGTGGTATCTAAATGTTGAAATTTTATTGGGCCTTCTACCTGGTCCATCAGATAAAGCGTATCCTCAAATGAGATTTTTAGTGAACTGCCATTAGGTGCAGCAGGAATCTTCCCTTGCTTTTTGGCGGCGCTGAAAAATTGAAGATGGTTAGAAAGTGAATCAGCATTGGCAGCAGAACTGCCGGGATTTGTGCCACCTCCGTCTTTATCGGGTTTGCGGCAGTA
>JAICTW010000638.1 GCA_025936195.1 Flavisolibacter sp. | reverse complement strand
GGCCGCATTGGTTTCCAGGATTGGGTGATTGAAGTTTTGCTCAACGGTGTGGTCAACGAAAAGAAAGTAGCCGATGGCGGCTTTGATGGATACTTAACCTTTAAAGGCCCAAACAACAGCAAGCAATTTGCGCTCATTGAAACAAAAAGCGGAAAGCTCACCGTAAAAAACCTTCGCGAATTTGTTCATGTTATTGATCATCAAAAAGCAGCCATTGGTATTTTTGTTTGCTTCGAAGATTGTGTTACCAGGGAAATGACGAAAGCAGCAAAAGATGCCGGCCATATAAAAATCGAAGGCGTTGAATTTCCAATGGACCGTATTCAAATACTCACAGTTGAAGAATTAATGCACGGCAAACAACCGCAACTACCTGGCGCTGTACAAAACGAAACGTTCAAGTCTGCACAAAAAGATGAGAAGAAAAGTGTGAGCAGGGGATTGTTTGATTAAGGTGCTTATAGAAAAAGACTAATTGGCTAGTAAAAAAACTGGATAAAATATGTCATCTCCCAATGAAGATTGGTATGGTCATTTGGTTGCACAAAGTCGCAACGATAATATCTATACATTGATCCACCAATATCTGGAACCTGATTGGGAACCCAATCATGAACTTGATTTTGTAGTGGTGCGCCGTAGCCAATTGCCAGAGCATTTAAAAAACATACCCGCGCAGCATATTTCAAAGAAGTTAGTGCCCGATCAATATTGTTTTCCGGGCAGTGATTATATATTACTCCACAATTATAAACTAACTGAATATTTATACTTCGCTAAATGGGCAAAGTTCATTGAGGATTTTGAAGACCGCAGTTTTATTGAGCTGAGATATGACTGGAATGAGGAATCTGAGGAATGCTGGAACGACCCACCAGCCTATAGACATTTAAAAAAGGCGATCAGGGAAGAGCAAGAACCAACTTCTGTTCAGAGAAGATTTCCCGCAATCGAAGAAGAACAGGCTTTACTGAAAGCTTATGAATTGCTAAGAGATGGAAAGCAGAAAGAAAAAGCTTTGGAATATGCGGAAACAGGAAGAAGATTTTTAGATAGTCAAAATATTGAGTCGGCAGATAGTACTGAGGTTTTGCAATTGATCGAACGGAAGATGCTTGGCTACAATATTGTTGCCATGGTATATGTATGGAACAACCAGATAAACAAAGCTGCTGAAGTGGATAGCCTCTATATTTTAAATTCACTTCTTTGGAGCAAGTTGTCTTCCTATATTGAGCTCTACCTTCAAATACTGATGATAAAAAAACAGGAAGAGTATTTGCATCATCTTTTCAGCGACAAAGAATTCCGACGATATTTCTTAGCGCATTATGAAGCATTTGTTTCACTGTTTGTTAACCCGGAATATGAATTAACAAGAATGGCCGAAGTGGTTAGTATTATCAATCGCATTAGTAATGATGACACTTACAAATAAGCACTTACTGATCAAACCCTCATTCCTTCTTAACTTGCGCACATGAGCAAAGTTTTTTCTTACGATCAGTTATTTAATTTTTCCAAAAATGTTTTTCTAAAAATAGGATGCAGTGAAGAGGACGCCAACCTTGCTGCGAAGGTGTTGTTGTCTGCCGATGTTCGCGGAATTGATTCGCATGGCATTGCACGGCTAAGTGGTTATGTGCGGCTGTGGGATGTAAATCGAATCAACGCTAAGCCTCAAATAAAAATCATTCATGAAACACCTTCCACTGCTACCATTGATGGTGATAGCGGATTGGGATTAGTAGTTGCACCCAAAGCCATGGGCATTGCCATGGACAAAGCAAAGCAGGTGGGAACCGGTTGGGTAAGTGTTCAAAACAGCAATCATTTTGGCATTGCAGGTTATCATGCCATGATGGCTTTGAAAGAAGATATGATCGGCATTTGCATGACCAATGCAAGCCCTTTGGTTTCACCTACATTTTCAATTGAACGGTTGTTAGGTACCAATCCAATTGCTGTGGCCATTCCTGCAGGCGATCAAGCACCTTTTGTTGCGGATATGGCAACAACAACAGCCGCTAATGGAAAGCTGGAGATTTTACAAAGAAAGCACGGCGTTGCTCCATTGGGCTGGATCCAAAACAAGGAAGGAAAACCTTCCACCGATCCTCACGAATTAAAAGTGGGTGGCGCCTTATTGCCATTGGGTGGCGATCGTGAACACGGAAGCCATAAAGGCTATGCACTTGGTGCAATCGTTGATATTTTTTCTGCTGTATTAAGTGGCGCCAATTACGGTCCCTGGGTTCCTCCGTTTCCCGCCTATGTTCCCATGCCTACCCATATGCCAGGCAAAGGCATTGGTCATTTTTTTGGAGCGATGCGTATTGATGCCTTTCGCCCTGCAGAAGAATTCAAACATCACATGGATAAATGGATCGAACGTTTTCGTTCCGCAAAAACGGCCAAAGGTTTTGAACAGGTGATCATTCCCGGTGATCCCGAAAGAGAAATGGAAGTGATCAGAATGGAAGAAGGCATTCCGGTCTTAGGTCCTGTTGTTGATGATCTGACCTATCTCTCCGAAAAATTCGAAATTGAATTTTTAAAAGCAGCGCATTAAAGCATAATTTGCTCTTACAT
>JAICTW010000219.1 GCA_025936195.1 Flavisolibacter sp. | reverse complement strand
GCCGATTTTGATACAAGCAATATGCAAAATGGAAGGCCACGAATGATGCCTGGGACGTTCCAGGTATTAGTAGTACAAAGGCAATAACTGATTTCAGATACTCAGCAATCACTAAAGATCAACAGCAGAAAAGACAGAATTCTTGTTTATTATTTTTTGCCTCGGAGATGTAAAAACCTTGCATCAAACTTTATAAATATTAAAGGATCAAAACTCTTCTGACAACAAAGAAAGCCTTGTCATTTCTGATCCGTTAAAAATACGGGAGAGATTAATATCCCTGGATTTGCTATAGGCGTCAAAATTTTTTTGCGTTACAATGCGCCAAAAATTCTTTGCACGCAGATCATTAAAATCATTTTCACTGGTAAGGAACAAACCGTAAAGCGCATCTCTTTTTTGAAAGGAAATTTTCACATACTGGTTTTTAGCTGAAATGTTTTTGCTTAAAAAATTTTGTATCTGTTCTGAATTCATAAATTTATTTTTTTAAAGACAATGCCGCTGAAGTAATGCCGGTTGATTGAATTGAGAGAAGAGCAGCGTATGAAAATTTACAAGTGCATTTCTATACCAATGCTTTGGACTCAATAATAGTAAAGATACTTTATTCAGCCATTATGAAGCATACGGCTAGCTAAATTGTACGGTGCATCTGCTTTCTTTCTTCTTACGGTGGTTGACACCTGAAGCAGTTGCAAAAGCTTTATCAATTCCTTGGCATCATTATCACCATTAAAGCCTATCTTCATAAAGTTAATTTGAGCCTTGCATCTAGTAACGGTAATTATCCTGCTCAGCATCTTAGTTAGTCTTTTACTCTTTGCCTCCTCAGATATTTATCATCATTAATCATCAGGTATGAACATTTACGTTTCAAACTTAAGCTTCAACATACAGGACGAAGACTTAAGAGGGTTTTTTACTCCTTACGGAGAAGTATCGTCCGCCAAAATTGTTACTGACAAATTCACCGGCAAGTCAAGAGGCTTTGGCTTTGTGGAAATGTCGGATGACGAGGCTGCAAAAAAGGCGATCGCTGAGTTGGACAACGGCACAGTGGATGGCCGCAATATCAAAGTAATGGAAGCAAGACCAAAGGAAGACCGGCCTGCCCGCAGTAACAATCCCTTCCGCAATAACAATGGCGGAGGATTTAAGAAGAGCAGGTGGTAATTATATAATAAAACCTCTGTTCAACAGAGGTTTTCATTTTTTAATGATATCATCGCTTTGTACAGCGGTGGTTGAAAAACAGAAAAGCTATGGCGAGATCAAAGGAAACATTCAACAAAAGAGAAAAAGAAAAGCAGCGTCAAAAAGAAAAAAAAGAGAAAAAGGAAAAAATGGAAGAACGCAAGGCCAATGCGATAAAAGGAAAGTCTCTTAACGACATGCTGGCTTACATTGATGAAAACGGGAATATCACGTCAACTCCTCCCGACCCCAAAAAAAAGAAGGTCTTCAATGCAGAAGAGATTGAAATTGGAGTACCTAAATATGTTGAAGAACCCGGGGAATCGGTAAGAGAAGGAAGAGTTGATTATTTCAATGAATCAAAAGGATTTGGTTTTATAATTCAAAGAGATGGAGAAAGGGTTTTCTTTCATGTGAACCAATTGACAGAACCTGTTGGTGAAGGCGATAAGGTAAACTTTGATGTGGAAAGAGGTCCGAAGGGATGGAACGCTGTGGGAGTAAAGAAAATTTAATGAGACCGCCCATTTATTAACCGTCTGACATGACAGTCCTTGAAATTACCAATTTACATTTAAACGTTACCGAAACAGACTTGCGCCGGCTGTTCACTCCATTTGGGGAAATTTCTTCAATTGAGATTGTAAGAGACCGTTTGAATAACCGCTCCAGGGGAAAGGCAGTCATTAACATGCCGGTGGAAAAAGAAGCAAAGCAAGCTTCTTTAGCATTAAATGGAAGCATAATGGCCGGTAAATCCATTAATATAACTCTGGCGCCTGTATTTAATGAAGATGCTAAAAACAGGGGATTACTTTAAAATGACAACAACAATTTCTTTATTGCATCGTAAACGTTTCGGCGAAATCCGGAAGAGCCTGACGCTGATCGGTAATAAGGAAATGAATTTTCTAAAAATCGAATTGTTATTTTATGAAGTATTGACCATTGCAAAAGATTACGGAGATGATGATGCCAATGAGCTATTAGCCCGGTTAAGGCAGCTTGAACAAAATGAGTATAGAAAAACCAAAGTTCCAACCGCAAAAAGCAGCCAAAGAGAAACTAATATTCGCCACTTTATTTCCGGGCTGAAAAGAATCCTCTCCATTCATTAAAAATTTTCCCATAACTATACATAACAAATACCTGAAAAGTTTTAGCAGCCTGCGCTGTTCATTCAGTTAATTTTATTTAGTCAATATTATTTATCCAAAATCTTATGGCAAAAAACACATTTATAGATAATCTTCTCCAGACGCCTTCTTATGGCTGGAAGAATGAAGCCGGAGCATTGATCGTTCCTTCTTCAAAGCAATTATGGTCTGAAACTTTTTCACGCATTAATATTTTTAAAACAAAAAAGAACTGGATCTCATTGATCAGTATTTTGATGATCGGAAGCATGATGAGTTTCTTTTTTCTTTTTCTTTTTAAATACTTTTCCTGGTATTTGGTAATTGCCATTGTAATGTACAGTATGGTCATTATGGGAACACATGGCACTATTTGGTTTCACCGTTATTGCACACACAAATCCTATACGTTCAGTCATCCTTTGTGGCGCATCATCACACAAAACCTTGTGATTAAAACCTTGCCGGAAGAAATTTATGTGGTATCACATCATGTGCATCACTCGAAGTCGGACGAACCGGGAGATCCATACAATCCAGAGGCGGGATTTCTTTATTGCATGTTAGCGGAATTTAATCATCAGCGTGTGTCGCCCGATTTATCCGAAGCTGATCATAAAAAGGTAATTCATTTTATGAAACACACCGGTGTGCGGCTGAATTCTTATAAGCAGTATCAAAGATGGGGCTCAATAGCCTGTCCTGTGTACACGGTAGGTATGTGGGCACTCAACTGGAGCTTTTGGTATTTGGTTTTCTTTTTAATTGGCGGACACCCACTGGCCTGTGCCTTGTTTACGGCAGCCATGCTTTGGTTTGTTTTGGTTCGTGCTTTTAACTATACAGGTCATGGTGGTGGTGAAGCAAAGCACAGGGACGGAATTGATTTTGACCGCAGCAATCTTTCCATAAACCAGGCTAGACCCGGACTACTGGCCGGCGAATGGCATAATAATCATCATTTGTATCCCGGCAGTGCCCGTGCTGGTTTTCTTCCTGCGCAATTGGACCTTGCCTGGATATACATTTATGTACTTCACAAATTAAAGATGGTGTCTTCTTTCAAGGATTCGAAGAGAGAGTTTTTGAGAAAATACATCGTGAAAGGACATTCCAGAGATATGATACCGCTTGCAGGAGAAGCGTATAATAAACAACACCTGGCTAACATAGCGCCAAAACCGGCAAAATAGCGTTTGAACTGTTCGATAAAATGTTTGTTTGCTATTGTTTGTTCATAATCACAAGGAGCCTATAATCCACACCTTGATTTGGTTAGTCGAACCGTTCAGTTAAACAGCCGGTGAAAACATTTCATTGAATGTAAGAAACCGAAGTTTTATTTGCTACTTTCCAATTATGGAAAAAGCTGTAATCATTTTTGCCGACAGTACTAAAATGGCGCAGCTTATTATTAAACACCAGATTTCAAATGCCGGGGTCAATACCAGGGAACAATCGTTGATAGCACTGCTGGAAGATGGGGAGATCATTACAGCCTGTGCGGAATATGGCGGTCATTTGAATGTAGGCGAGCCTTTTTGTTAGAGGTGTTTTAATCAGGCCTGAAGCAAAAATTATGCACCCAGATATTTTTTCAGCAATTGCGATCTTTTGGGCATTCTGAGGTGAGTAATGGCCTTGTCTTTGATTTGGCGCACACGTTCTCCCGACATGTTGTATCTGTCCGCAATTTCGCCAAGGGTTAATGGTGCAGTCATGCCAATACCAAAAAAGCAGCAAACAATATCCTTCTCTCTTTTGTCCAATGAATCGAGGCAGCGCCTTACTTCTTTTGCCAGTGATTGGTCATAGTGCACCTTTTGATCGGCAGGCCGGGAAGAATTATCTGCAATTTGATCAATCATGCTTTCCTCCGTTACGCGGCTGGGCATATCAAGGCTTACATAATTTGTGTTATAATCATTGACGGACTGGATCTCTTCTTCTGAAATATGTAATTCCGCAGCCAGTTCCTCTGGAGATGGCTCTCTTTCATACAATTGCTCCAGTTGCGAAAAAGCCTTTTGAACTTTATGGCCCAAATTAACCCTGTTGGAAGGCAGCCTTACCATTCTTGCCTGTTCGCTTAAAGCCTGTATAATGCTTTGCCGTATCCACCATACGGCATACGAAATAAATTTGAATCCTTTCGTTTCATCAAAACGCATGGCCGCTTTAATAAGTCCCAGGTTTCCTTCGTTAATTAAATCAGAAAGTGATAATCCGCGAAACTGGTATTGCTTAGCAACGGAAACAACAAAACGCAGGTTCGCTTTGGTCAATGTATTCAATGCTTTTTCATCGCCGCTCCGGATGTCCTGTGCCAATTGAATTTCCTGATCAATGGAAATCATTTCCACCTTGCCAATTTCCAACAAATATTTATCAAGACTTAAACAACCCCGGTTGGTAATGGTTTGTGTAATGGTAAGCTGACGCATTAAAAAATATTGCCTGTAAGGTAGTCTTATTTCAAGCCAATCGGTTTTATTTCTTTGTTGCAATTGGTCATGTTGTGATGAAAACATTGTTGCCGTTTGAAAGTTCATGTCCGTCCCTGTTAAATGACCTACCTTTAGAACGTTTGCAGTGAGGCCTGGTATCGGAATTGCTTTTCTTTATCATGGCTTCCGGCTAAGTAGACAAACAATAAACAGTATGAATATTTACATTACAAATTTGGACAGTGCTATTGACAATGAAAGTTTAAAACAATTATTTGCTCCCTATGGCGAAGTAAGATCGGCAGAAGTGGTAAAGGATGCATTTATAGGTGTATCAAGAGGCTTTGGCTACGTGGAAATGGATGACAATGCGGCCCATACTGCCATTGAACAGTTGGACCAATCTGTTTTGAATGCACTTACTATTACGGTAGCGGAAGCACCTCCCAAGAAAACACAAATGGGTTCTTATAAAGTTGGAAGCGGCACTGTAAAGGCCTACAGGTTCAAAAAGAATTAAACCTCTGTAAGCAATTATGAGCAATGGCGGAGAATACATACAGGTGGAATTTCACAATGAAGCGAGGCCGGTCTTCTTTTCTCATTTCCATGCTTTTGAAAGGGAAGCTTCTGCTGTTAACAGGAAAACCAATGAATTTGATTTTCAAAAGCTAAAGAAAAAATATGTCGCTTCATTTGAGCAGCAATTGAAATCCATTGCAGGCACTGTTTTGAAACGCCATAAGAATGAAAATCAGACAACGGAGATCAATCCCATGCTTCATCAACTCGCCAGGGATTATTTACACAATTTTGTTCAAAAGATCAATGCTTTATAGCTATGCTCCTAAAAT
>JAICTW010000541.1 GCA_025936195.1 Flavisolibacter sp. | reverse complement strand
TGCGGTTGGCAATGATGGCATTTAATGACAAACAATGATGTCCCAACAATCTTCCCAAACCGTAAATAGCCGATGTTTCCATTTCAAAATTGGTGATGCGGTGTTGTCCGAATTTAAATTCAGTCAGTCTGTCAATCAATTCGGGATTTCGTATTCCTAATCGCAGCACCCTTCCCTGCGGCCCGTAAAAACCTGGACAAGTAACCGTGATGCCATGATGAAATCCATCTACAAAATGTTTTAATAAAGAAGGAGAGGCCGAACTGATGTAAGGATTACAGATCTGCGCATGCAATTGTGTTTGCGTTACGAAAGATTGCAATAATTCTTTTTCCTGCTCATTATGTTCAAAACGATAATAATTTAAAAGGTTGTCTAAGCCAAGACCATGCGTACCGGCCACCCAGCTATCTATTGGAACATCGGCCTGAAGCGAACCTGATGTTCCGATGCGCATGATGTTTAAGGAAGTCAATTCTTTTTTAATCATTCTTGTTTCAAAATCAATATTCACCAGTGCATCAAATTCGTTGAGCACAATATCAATATTATCGGGACCAATGCCGGTGGATGTACAGGTAATTCTTTTATTGCCAAGTGTGCCGGTATGGGAAACAAATTCACGGTGCTGCCGCTTCACTTCGATGGTATCAAAATATTTAGATACCATACCAACGCGGTCAGGATCGCCAACAATAATAACGTTCTGTGCCAGTTCTTCGGGCCTGAGATCAATATGATAAATAGCGCCACGGGCATTAATGATCAATTCCGATTCTGCAATTCGTTGCATGAGGTGGATTTAAAGAATGTTAAGGAGCAAATGTCGTTTTATTTGATGTATAAAAATACCTATTTTCGCAGCCGTTTGAAAAAAGCAGAATTCAAAAATGAAAACGGTTCTGTAGTAGTTAAACACCCTATTTTAGAACTATTTTAAATTTTGAATTTTATTTTTGACATTCTCCGGTACCGTGGCCGAGGGGTTAGGCTCAGCTCTGCAAAAGCTGCTACAACAGTTCGAGTCTGTTCGGTACCTCAATTATCCCGCTTATGCGGGATAATTTTTTTTAATCTATCCTCTTGAAATGATTGCAGAGCACTGTTTATCTTTGGATAAAACTGAAGAATGCCTGAAATCTTCAGAATGTTTGGAATGAGGTTCTTCTTTTTCTCATTAGAACATCTTCCAATTCACATTCATGTTAGAAATGCAGATGGAACTGCAAAATTTAACGTTGAGCCAAGCGTTGAGTTGGTAGAAGCAAAAAGGTATGAAACCTAAGGATTTGGTTTTAGCAGAAGCTTTAATTGAAGAAAGGAAAGCTGAAATCATTGCTAAGTAGAAAGAAATTCATGGTGAGTAATTGCTCTATAAAATTTATAAATATGAAAATTGGAAAAGTCTGGTTTAATGATCGGTTTATTTTTGTGCAAACTGATTCAGGACATGTAATTGGTAATCCTATTGAATGGTTTGCCAGGCTGAAAAATGCATCTTCTGAGCAAAGAAAGCATTTTGAAATTGGGCCGTCGGGAGAAAGCATTCATTGGGAAGCAATAGGAGAAGATTTGAGCCTGGAAAGTTTTTTTGATTTTAAAAGGGAATTGAACTACGCCAAAATTTAAAATGATTTATAATAGTTTACGAATCGCATTTCTTACATGGTAACAAAAGACGACGAAGCATTTATAAAATATTGGTCCGAACAGCGCCAAAGAAAAAAGCAGTTTCTCAGGAAACCTTCTATTGGTCTGCCGCTGGGTGTTTTTATGGTAGTTGCCACTTTGATCAGTCTTTTTTCAGGCTGGTATCAAAGGGCAGATATGGTTTTGCATGAATATTCTTCACTTATCATTGTTATATTGATCGCCTGTTTCGCCATCATTGCATTCATTACCATTTTTTCTGCGCAGCATAAGTGGGATCAGAACGAAACGCACTATCAGGAATTGTTGAACAAGAAGAAACAACAGGATAGTGCAGCAATTGAGTAAAAAAAATCTAACCTGAAAAATAACCTGAATGAAAAATTTAGTACTGGGATTTGTATTGATCGCCGTTTTTGCCGGATGCGGAAAAGATAAAACCTGCAATTATGATGAATGTGCTTTGAAAGCTCCTGCTTCCGAAATCCAGGCTGTTCAAAATTATCTGGCTTCTCAAAATATTACCAATGCTCAACAGCATTGCAGCGGATTGTTTTATGTGATTGATAATTTGGGCACGGGAAAACATCCGAACAGTTGTTCCACTGTAAATGTTCAATACACAGGAACCTTAGTCAATGGAAATGTTTTCGATCAAAACGCCGGAATAAGCTTTGGTCTTGACCAGGTAATTTCAGGATGGAGAGATGGTATTCCGCAAATTAAGTCCGGAGGAGAAATTCATTTGTATATTCCTCCATCACTTGGCTATGGTAATCAGCAGGTGGGTTCCATTCCGCCCAATTCCATTTTGATCTTTGATGTTAAACTCAATTCCACCAATTAAACATTCTGATTTTACAGAGCTACCTTTGTTGAAAACTCTAACGATTGACACACGAAGCGCTTTCGGTATTTGATATTTTCAAAATAGGAGTAGGACCTTCTTCATCTCACACGTTGGGTCCATGGCGGGCAGCACAAAGATTTGTACATACACTTGAAGAAAAGAATTTACTGACATCCGTTACTTCACTCAAAGTTTTACTCTATGGTTCACTGGCCAAAACCGGCAAAGGTCATGGAACTGATATTGCGGTTCAGCTGGGGTTAAGTGGTGATGATCCGGTAACTTTTGCCGTAAATGAAATTGCTGCAAAGACCAATGACATTGCTGCCATGAAAAAAATTATTCTTGGCGGAAAAAGTGAAATTGATTTTGATCCGAGAGAAGATATTGAGTTTTTGATCTCCGAAACACTTCCTTATCATCCCAATGCGTTAAGTTTTTTAGTGAACTTGAAGAATGGTGATTCCATTTCGGAAACTTATTATTCCATTGGCGGTGGTTTTGTGGTAAAGGAGGGAGAAACCAATAATATCGCATCTAT
>JAICTW010000347.1 GCA_025936195.1 Flavisolibacter sp. | reverse complement strand
CTCTTCCTGAAAAAATTTCTAAGGCTATCATACACGAATTAAGATTCATTGAAGAAATGAATTACGCCGCTTACTTTCTTACCGTCTATGATATTGTTTGCTTTGCAAGAAGTCGTAATATTCTTTGCCAGGGAAGAGGATCAGCTGCTAATTCAACGGTTTGTTTTTGTATGGGGATTACATCTGTTAATCCTAACGAGATTGATGTTTTGTTCGAACGTTTTATTTCATCTGCGAGGAATGAACCGCCAGATATTGATGTAGATTTTGAGCATGAACGAAGAGAAGAAGTGATTCAATACATCTATGAAAAATATGGAAGGGATCGGGCAGCGATTGTCGCTACGGTAACACAAATGCATGGTAAAGGTGCCATTCGTGATGTAGGAAAAGCAATGGGACTTTCATTGGATGCTGTTGGAAAGCTTTCATCAAGTATTCATCGGTTAAGTGAAGGAGTGAATGAAGATGAAGTAAAAGAAATAGGATTGGATCCAAAAGATCCGCTCTTAAGAAAAGTATTGGAGCTCACACGGCAATACATGGGTTTTCCAAGACAGCTTGGCCAGCACACAGGAGGGTTTATTATTACCCGTGGAAAGTTGACCGATCTCTGTCCTGTTTTAAATGCACGCATGCAAGACAGAACATGTATTGAGTGGAACAAAGACGATATCGAAGCACTTAAGTTTTTAAAGATTGATGTATTGGCACTTGGTATGCTTACTTGCATAAAGAAGGCCTTTGAATTGGGCAAACAGCATTATGGAAAAGATTGGACGCTTGCTAATATACCGCAAGGTGAAACGAAGGTGTATGACATGATTTGTAAAGCGGATACTATCGGTGTTTTTCAAATTGAAAGCCGTGCACAACAATCAATGCTGCCAAGATTAAAACCGAGAGAGTTTTATGATTTAGTGATTGAGGTTGCCATTGTTCGTCCCGGACCAATACAAGGTGATATGGTGCATCCGTATTTGCGTAGACGTAATGGTGAAGAGAAGGAAGAATATCCTTCGGAAGAATTGCGGGAGATTTTAAAACGAACTAAGGGTGTTCCGCTTTTCCAGGAACAGGCGATGAAAATCGCCATAGTTGGTGCAGGCTTTACTCCTGCCGAAGCCGATGAACTGAGAAGAAGCATGGCAACATTTAAGGCGCAGGGTAAGGTAACAGCCTTTCAAAAAAAATTGATTGACGGAATGACCAGGAATGGTTATGATAAGGAATACGCAGCCCGTGTATTTAAACAGCTGGAAGGATTTGGTTCTTATGGTTTTCCTGAAAGTCATGCTGCTTCTTTTGCTTTACTTGTATATGTATCGAGTTGGTTAAAATGTTTTTATCCTGATGTATTTGCATGTGCTATACTCAATAGCCAGCCAATGGGATTTTATCAGCCGGCGCAATTAGTACAAGATGCAAAACAACATGGAGTTGACGTTCGACCGATTGATATTAATTACTCTGCCTGGGATCATCAATTGGAAGAACAAAGCGGAAATTACAAGGCATTACGCCTCGGCTTTCGGCAGGTCAAAGGCATTCGTGCTGAAGACATAGAAGTTTTAGTTAGGAACAGGAAACAGTTTTATAGAGGCGTTGATGAACTGCGAGCTATAGGAATTTCAGACACAACACTTGAACGATTAGCTGATGCTGATGCATTTCGATCCATTGGTTTGGATAGAAGAGAATCGTTGTGGGAAGTGAGTACAAAAGATCATTCACAAGCCATATTTGCTGCGCAAAAAGCTCCTGATGCCATTGGTGAAAATGTTTCTTTGCCGCAGCTCCATTTATCAGAACATGTGGTACAGGATTATGCAACCACATCGCTTTCATTAAAAGCACATCCGGTAAGTTTCGTGCGATCACAACTACAACAGTTACATGTTACAGCAGCAAAAGATTTAGGAACATTAAAAAATGGAGAGCCTGTAAAAGTTGCCGGTTTAGTATTGGTAAGGCAAATGCCCGGCACAGCAAAAGGCGTTTGGTTTATGACGATTGAAGACGAAACCAGCTGCGCCAATCTTGTGATCTTTCCAAATATTGAACTGACCTATCGTAAAGCGTTGTTAGGTTCTCGTCTTTTTATGGCAGAAGGAACGGTGCAGATTGAAGGAGAAGTGATCCATGTGATTGTAAATGCAGGCTATGATCTTTCCAGACTTTTAAGGAAGCTTACAAGTGATGGTAATGAGGATTTGCCTTTGCTTACCTTATCCCGTGCTGATGAAAAAGTTGCGTTGCCGGATAAACGTATTGCAGAGCAGAAGAAGTTGTTTCCGGATGCGAGGAACTTTAGATAATTAAAAGAATTGTGCAATGATCATCCACAGTTTTTTCGTTGTTGCTTACCTGTGAAAACATTTTTTAAAATTCTTTCATAAAAATTTGGCAGCAATAAAAAAATAATTTCATCTTTGCACCGCAAAACAAATTTTTCAAACATGCTACGCGATCAGTTACATATTAACACAAAATGGTTTAACCCAATAGGGTACAACCGTTGCGGGGCATGCGTTTCAACAAATTGAGTTTCTAAGCCAAAACGAATATGCAGCCCCGCCGATGAAGCGGGGCTTTTTTATTAGTATAGATTTCAATGAATGATTTGGAAACTGTTTTGTGGAAATTAAAAGAGTAAAAATCTAAAACAAAAAACAACAAGTGCAGCAACAGCAATACATATCCATTCACAGATGTCCCTTAGGGTTTTGGCATTTGCTGCCCCAGGGAACGGCGTTACAGACAATCAGTAATGATTTGCTTAATGACCGCATGGAGAAGCTGTATCCATACAAACGACCGAGGTGTATTCATACGTAGAACAAGAAATTGATTCAACGATAGAAGCCCGGTCGCGAATAACGACCGGGCTTTTTTATTTTATCTGCTGAAGCTTTGGCGAAAGCAGGTTACGCGAATCGCACTGATCGAAGACGATTAATCAGATTGATAAAACGAATAAAATGTTTGTTATGAAATTTTTGGTGATCATACTGGCAATAAGATATGTGTTCCAATTGCTGAACAGGATCAGCAAGAGAAGAGAACGGGAAATAGACTGGAGCAACCCGTCCGAACACAATGTGTGGTGGTAAAAATATAGGTGCAGAAAGGAGGATAAGCTTCCCCGTGAGATGCAGCGGGGAGCTTTTTAAAAAGATTGCCGGATGGTGTAATTGGTAACATATCAGAGTCTGGGTCTGATGTTCTCAGTTCGAATCTGAGTCCGGTGACAAAATGATGTTGTCTTTAGCTTATTTGGTAAAGCGTCACAATGTGAATGTGAAGAATAGGGTTGGATTCCCGGAGACAACCAATGGTTTATCGTTCAATGGAAGGACACTACGCTACGAACGTTGAGATGAAAGTTCGACTCTTTCTAAACCAACTACGATGGCTCGTAGCTCAATGGCAGATGTATCCGGCTTTTAACCGGGGGGTTGTGGGTTCTCCCGATAGCTATCGGGACCACCGGCCAATAATGGAAAACATAGTTCAACGGCAGAACGGTCGCCTGTTAAGCGATTAATGTTCGATTCATTTCTGTTTCCGCCAAATGAATGATTGCTATTGTGATGAATGCTGCACATTGCTGAATAGCGATAAGAACGCACAAGAGTGCGACGCAACAGGTGATCATAGTAGTAATGAAGATGGGTCTATAAAATTGAATTATCAAAGGACGAATAGCTCCAATGGCAGAGCGCCGGTTTGAAGCACCGATAGTGTTGGTTCTCCCGATAGCTATCGGGGCAGCTTCGTCCACAATTAAAACTAAGGTTATGCTTTTTCGTGTAATGAAATAGTAGCTGGTCTTTCATTGAAGGAACGAATTATTCACTATTTCAAAATTTTTTATGGACAATTTAAATAACCAGAGAACGATGGATGCCAACTCTGTTTTTGGCAGACGTTTTCTGAACAGCATGTCTTTATATCTCTATCAGTTCAATAATTTGCCAAGCCGGCATTTTATTGCAAACATAGAAGGGGAGAAGGCATACAGATATTTTAAAGAAACATTTGCTGATCTCATTGTATCAGAATATCAATACCGTTGGTTCAAGAAAGAAAAAAAGAAGTTCCAATTTGATGAAACTGTTTTTATTCTGAACAACAATTGCATTGTGGAAATGGATGGTTATTGTGAAATTCTTCACGATGGAAAGCAGGGTGATTTCATTGACACATGCACAGCATTAATGAATCGCTTCAAAGAACGAAAGAAAAAAGATCCGTTAGAAATTAATTTGATTGTGAAAGGAAGTTGTGGGTTAGAGTTAAAATCAATGGAGATCAAAAGAACAAAACTGGATATTGATATTTTT
>JAICTW010000342.1 GCA_025936195.1 Flavisolibacter sp. | reverse complement strand
TGGAGTAGAAGGTAAGATGATGGGGCAAATCAATCTGGTATTGATTGGGCAACACTACATTAACCCAAAAGGTTCATTCACTTTGATAACAGGGGCATTGGCACATGAACCTCAAAAAATTTCGCTAACGCTTCAGCAGCAAATGCTGCAGTGGAAGGATTTGTTCGTGCTGCAGCTATTGAGTTAGAAAATAGCATTCGCATTAATGCCGTTAGTCCTACTGTTATCGAGAACTCACCGAAATATTTTCCTTTCTTCCCGGGAGAAATACCTGTGACCATGAAGCAATTAGAGTTTGGATTCAGGAAAAGTATTTTCGGAGCGAACACAGGGCAGATCATTAAGCCTTATTAATACCTCTGGAAAAACCTTACTCATTGGTCGTTACCTGCCAGGTGATGACCGATGATTTTTATTAATAACAAGAGAAGAAACACGAAGAACAAGTAACAAAAAGGTCAGCATAAAATTGCAGCCAATCATTTCAGCTTAATTCCTTAGTAGAATGCAGTTTCTCTTTTTTTATCTCTCTAAAATGCGAAGGTGTTAATCCTATTACTTGTTTGAACTGAGTTGATAAATGAGCTGCACTGTTATAGTTTAATTTAAAGGCAATATCAGCAAGAGTATCATTCGTATAAACCAAAAATTCTTTCGCTCTGTCAAGCTTATATTGAATTAAATAACGTTCAAGTGTTTTCTTTTCTATGGCAATAAAAGCATCACTTATCCTTTCATAGTTGTTCCAACGTTTTTTTACCAGATCACTAAATCGAAAGTTGTTGGGAAAATCATATTCTCCGCTATACACGTCTTCCACCATTTTCTTTACTTCATCTACCAGCTTTACTTTTTGGTCTAGTACTAAACCAAAACCTAAAGAGTTTAATCGTTCTTCAATCTTATTTAAATCAATTTCTTCCTTCATAATATTGATCTCGCCAAGTTTTATATTTTCTGTTGAGTAACCAAGGCTTTGGAGTTCGTTTGAAACAACCATAACACAGCGGTTACAAACCATTCCCTTAACAAGCAGTTTTGTTTTTTGCATAACGTTGATTTTCGTTCCACAAAAATGCTAAAGCTGCTTGGCTGTGCTGTTATATAATTTCCTTCAGGAGTTATATAATTTTAAGAACCCACCTGGTCTAACGGTTTTCTGTCAATGTCTTTGGAGGATTTGTATTGCGAAGGAGTAAGCCCGGTTATTTTCTTAAACTGCTGCGAGAGGTGTTGAACACTGCTATAACTGAGGATATCGGCAATTTCATTCAGGCTTAGTTCGTTGTAGTCAATCAATTCTTTTGCTCTTTCAATTCTTTGCAGAATTACATACTTCTCTATAGTTGTTCCCTCGATAGTAGAAAATATCGATGACAAGTAATTGTATTCAAAGCCAAATTTTTCAGATAGGATCGCGGATAATTTTTTATTAGAATCGGCAGTGTCTTCGGAATGGATATAACGAATTACAACAGTTTTGATTTGATTAACAAGAGATGATTTCCGGTCGTCAACCAATTCAAAACCCAGAGATTTTAAGCTGCCAGTCAGTTTGGTAAGCTGTTCACTTGAAAGATTGTCTTCAAGCTTTACTTCACCCAGCTCTACCCCTGTGTATTTAATGGAATGGGCATCCAGCAGTTGCTTTACAACCATGATACACCTGTTGCAAACCATGTTTTTGATATACAGTTCCATTCAACACTAAAAATAAGAAAGAAAACCGGCTCGTCTTTTTCAATTCTGAAAATTATATAACAATCCTCCTTTATTGTATAACAACAGCCTTGCGCATCTCCGATAGCTTTGCATCATCAATTAAAACAGTAATCATCATTCAAACGAAACACAATGAAACCACAAACCAAAACCGTCGAATATCATCTGGAAGCTTCTGAATTCAAATGGGAAGTAAGACCCGGAAAACTAATCAGTGCATGGGGCTTTAATGGCCAGGTTCCCGGGCCCTTATTAAAAGCAAAAAAGGGCGATACGCTTGTAGTTAACGTGAAAAACAATTTGCCGGAACCGACCATTGTTCATTGGCATGGCATCAGGCTTCCTGCCTCTATGGATGGTACAGAAGAAGTTCAGCATCCTATCCAGCCAGGCGAAACCTTTCAGTATCGTTTTGTTGTTCCCGATGCAGGCACGTTTTGGTATCACTCTCACCAAAATGAAACGGAGCAAATGGAAAGAGGTATGTATGGTGGTATTGTTATAGAGGATGAAAGCGATCCGGTAGTTGATAAGGAGCGGGTGCTTTTAATTGATGATATGAAACTGGATGGCAGAAATGAATTCAAAGAACATGGTTCAATCGGAAGATGGATTGAACGCCATGATGGACGTGAAGGAAGCACCAATTTGGTCAATGGGAAAGAAAATTCCATCATACACATGTATGCAGGACAAACCGAAAGATGGAGAATCATTAATGCGGCAAGTGCAAGGTATTTCAAGCTAAGCCTGAATGGGAAACCTTTTAAGGTAATAGGAACGGATGGCGGTTTGTTGGAGAAAGTGAGAGTAGAAACGGAACTGTTGATTACACCCGGCGAACGATTTGATATTGTTGTAGGACCGTTTGAAGAATGGGAATTATTTACAATTGATGCCTTGCCTTATAACAGAACAACTTTTCTTAAAGCAAAAAAACAAACCTACGCTACTGTTCACGTAATGGATGCAAGACCTTCTGTAGCATTCGTGCCAGAGCAGCTCAGAACAATTGAATCCTTAGCACCAAGTGATGCCATCGTCAACAGGAAAGTAAAGCTATCTGTTAATCCAAGCTTAAGAAGAGGCATCGATTTTAAGGTGAATGATGAAGTGCATTGTAATGATAAACCTGTGATGGTAGGCGATCTGCAGGTTTGGGAAGTTTCCAATGCCAGTCTTATGGATCATCCATTTCATTTGCACGGTTTCTTCTTCCAGGTAATTGAAGAAGATGGAAAGGTTCCCGAATACAAGTCATGGAAAGACACGTACAACCTAAAGCCAAAAAGTAAAATAAAGATTGCATGGATGCCTGATAATCGTCCAGGAAGATGGATGTATCACTGCCATATTCTGGAACACCATGCCGCGGGCATGATGGCTAACTTCGAAGTAATAGATCCGGCAAATCCTTTCAATGGAAATAAGGAACACTTTCACGGTTGTCACTCTAAAAGCTAATCAAATAGGGAGACAAGCTTAATGCTGTTGCTGAAATAGCATAGAAGAATAAGAATATTTCAGTCATGGCTTACAGCTTCTCCCAACAATAGTTTTTGATCAATTCAGGATAAAAGGCTGCATCAATGTTGATGCAGCCTTTTCATTTTAAAAAGTGATGCAAACTGTTTTGATCAAAATGCAATGATGAACCATTAGCCGTCTCTCACTTTTATTGATTGAATCACGAAAGCAAAATTGACTAGCTGTATTTTGCACCACAACCATTGACCTGGTTTATTGAAAAATCTTTTTGCAATTCAGGAATTATATAAATCTCTCCCTTCAAACTATAACAGCCTCGCCTCGTTGCACAAGTAGCTTTGCATCATCAATTAATTATTAAAACAAAAAACATGGAACCTACAATTCAAAAATGCAATTGCGGAAATGCAACAAGCCAATCTTCTATTTGTACATGTGGTGATAACTGCCCTGGCAGCTCATGTACTTGTGGTTGCACTTGCTGTGCTTAACATCTCGGGGAGAAGCTTTGTCTTCTCCCTATTTTAAAAAACCGAAACAAAACCAACATTACCATGTCACTCTATACACTTACCAACTTAAACAGTTTCCCTTCCATAAAAAAAACTGCAGGTCTAACCATTGAAGAAAGTACAGATATTCAATTGCTGTCTATACTCGGAAACACAACGGTTGATGATGTAAGGAATCGACTGGCAAATGATCATTTGGCTTTTGTTGCCTATATAAACAACCGGCCAGCTGCCTTTGGATGGATGGCAAGAGGTAAAGCAAAAATCGGCGAGTTAAATCACGAATTTGTATTACCTCCGTGGAATAGATATTTATGGAACTTCAGAACACTGGAGGCATTTCGTGGACTTGGTATTTATCCAGCTTTGCTACAGTATATCCTTCAGTTTGAAAAAGACAAAGCCCATCGCTTTTGGATTATCCACGCACCGGAAAATAATTCATCGCTGAAAGGCATCAAAAAAGCAGGTTTTGAATATGTCGGAAAGTTATACAGTAACAGAGGCGTTACTACTATTGAAAACACTTCTGTATCTGGCGGCATTGAAACCTTGCTTGCAGAAATGGACATTGCTATTTCGGAAGAACAAGCAGCTTCCTGTTGGAACTGCAGCAGTCCGTATCTGAAGAAAAGAAAATTAG
>JAICTW010000192.1 GCA_025936195.1 Flavisolibacter sp. | reverse complement strand
TTGCAAAGGAATATTACCGGCTGCATGTGCCAGGTCAAAGCCGGCTTTTGCGCCAACTGCATGTGCCGCTTTAGTGATATTTTTCATGTTAAACAACTGGCCTGTGTAATAATTCACTCCGCCCCAAAGCACCAGTGCCAGTTCATCTTTGCATTGTTCAATTGCGGCAAGAATATCTTTTTCTTTTATCAACGTTTCACCACTTCGCGGCGGCACTTCAACAATGATTTCATCCGGATTTAAACCTCTGTGTTGCACATGCGAGTGCAACATATACTGATCGCTTGGAAAAGCCTTGGCTTCACACAAAATTTTATTTCGTTTTCCCCGCGGCTGATAAAAGCTAATGAGCATCAGGTGAAGGTTTACAGTAAGTTGATTCATTACCACTACTTCGTGAGGCATAGCACCAACGATCTCTGATAAAGTTGGAGTCAACTGCTGATGATACTGCATCCAGGATTGGCCGCCTTTGAAAAATCCTTCCACTCCATAACTAGCCCACTGTTCTAAAACCTGCTGAATGTATTGGCCTGTCCGCTTTGGCTGAAGACCCAAAGAATTCCCCAAAAAATAAATGGTTTCCTTGTCCTGATGTTGGGGAATGATGAACTCACTTCGAAAAGTTTTCAAAGGATCTTTTTCGTCAAGCTTCTGCGAAAACTCAAAACTGTTTTCTAAACTCATATAATGCACTTATTGTAATAATAAATTTCACGCAGAGGCGCGGAGTTCGCAAAGAGAGAACAAAAGCCTCAGTGTGAAATCAAACTCACATCAATTGATTCCAAATTCAATTCGAAATTAAAAAGTCAAATGCTTTTCCATTTTATAATTCCTCAATGCAATACCATCAATAATCACCTCCTGTTGTTGAACAGTTGTAAATCCCTGTTTTTCAAAAAATGGTTTTGCGGTGATACTTACATCCGAAATTATTTTGTTGAGATGATTCAATCGTGCAAAGGATTCCAATTCATCATAAATACGTTTTGCCACTCCCATACGCTGATGGTCTTTGCTTATGTACATAAAATCCAGATAGCCTTTGTCTGTTATAGAACCAAAGCCGGCGATGCTATTGTTGATCTCCGCGATCAGGAAATATTGATGCCCTATTTTATCCAGCCATTTCTCAGTTTTGGAAGCACCGCTTTTCCAAACCTGTATTTGCTCTGCAGAATAATCTTTTGAATTGATAGCTTCAATGGTCGAAATAAACAACTGAAGTATTGTTGGTAAGTCTTGTGCAGTGGCTTGTTTTGTTTTGATCATGAAGGAAATATCTGTTGGGTTCTTTTTTTCATTTCCTCTGCAATGGTTTCTCCATCGGCATCCTGCTCTTTCAATTTTTCAATAATGTGCTGATAGCTTTCCTTGTCCCTGTTCTGACTTAATTTGAAAACATGATCAATTGATTCCACTTCCACTTCAAAAGCAACAATGGCTTTCAGCAAACGATTGCGATACTCTTCGGGTAAATTTTCATATACGGTGGATGAATGTGCATTGTTGTTTTCAAAATGAAGTGAAGTTTTTTGCAGAACTTCAATCAATGCTTCTTCGTTCAAAAACTTTATCCGGCCTTTTACATGCACCGACATATAATTCCATGTAGAAGCCTGTTGCGGATTGCTGTACCAGGTAGCGCTTACATAGCTATGATGACCGGTGAAAACACAAAGCACATTTGGGGTTTTCTCAAAGGCTTTGTGGTGATCTGTTTGTTTCATCAGGTGGCCGGATACATACAATTGATCCTCTCTCTGCTCAATGAAAACAGGTATCTGCGTAGCAACGGGTTTGTTGTTCTCATCACATCCGCAGATAAAAGCAAAAGGATGCTGATGAATAAACTCTAAAACCATTTTGGGATCGCTGTCTTTAAAATAAGGAAGGTTGTACATTGTAAATCTTGCTATTAATTTAGCTGCTAATGAAACATCTTTCAAAATTAGCCATTGTTTTGTTTTTTCTATTTGTGGTTACAACCGTATTCGCTCAATCGGATAACCCTACGTCAGCGGATGATGATGAATTCAATCTTTTTCTTTTAAGCCTTTTACTAATTTTTGTTTGTGCAATGATTGGAGCAGCAATCATTGGAGCCATGGCAGCAACAATTTTACTTCTCTTTCTGTTTGCTTTAATGGCATTAGGTGTTTTATCAACTTCAATTGCCGTTGGTTTGTACAAACGATCATTTTCTGCAGGCTTCAAGAGTTTTCTGATGATTTTATTTGGTCTTACCGGTGCTATAATAGCCGGTATAGGATTAGTGCTTATTGACTATCTGTTTCGTCTACCCACATCCGGTTTAAGCAGTTTCTTAATTGGTATAACCGGAGGATTGATTGGAGGATTACTCCTGGCAATAGCAACACACCATGGCTTTCAATGGCTTATTAGATATTTGGCGCAAAAGCTGAAACCTGCCTAACTATTTTCTTCTACCACTTCAGCTACTTTTTCTGCATTCATGTGCGCATTGCGCATGGAAACACTTCTGGCAACCACACCTGCAAATTCCCCGAATGCTTCCTTTGTAATGGCATCATCTCCCATCATGACGGGAACACCAATATCGCCACCTTCGCGGATACTTTGCACCAATGGAATTTGTCCCAGGAAAGGAATATCGTATTCATCGGCCAAACGCCTGCCGCCTTCTTTTCCAAAAATATAATACTTGTGATCAGGTAATTCAGCCGGAGTGAAATAACTCATGTTCTCTACCAATCCAATGATGGGCACATTGATCTGCGACTGGCTGAACATGGCAATTCCTTTTTTGGCATCGGCCAGTGCAACATCCTGTGGCGTGGTCACTACAACTACTCCGGTTACCGGCGCCGTTTGCATTAGTGTTAAATGAATATCACCTGTTCCGGGCGGCATATCAATTACTAAATAATCCAGTTCTCCCCAATGCACATCGGTAATAAATTGACGAATGGCACTGCTGACCATTGGCCCGCGCCAAACCACGGCACTTTTTTCATCCACCAGTAGGCCAATGCTCAATAGTTTAATTCCAAAACGGTTTAAAGGAACGATCATTCCTTTTCCATTTACATCAGCCATCATCGGCCTTTCGCCGCGGACGCCAAACATAATGGGAATACTAGGTCCGTAAATATCTGCATCCATCAATCCAACAGAAGCGCCGCCCTGTGCCAATGCCAGCGCAAGATTTGCCGACACCGTGCTTTTTCCCACACCGCCTTTTCCGCTAACTACGGCAATAACATTTTTCACGCCGGGTAATACATTGCTTTTATCGGCACGAATGGTGGTGGTGCTGGAATCGAAATTCAGTTTTACAACGGCATTTGCATTCACTTTTTTAATGGCTTTGATGCAATCAGTTTTGATGAGTTCTTTCAAAGGGCAGGCCGGCGTAGTTAACACCACAGTAAACGATACATCATTTCCATTGACCACAATATCGCGGACCATATTTAAAGTAACAAGGTCTTTCTTAAGATCAGGCTCCTGCACAGTGCTCAGCGCCTTCAATATGTCATCTTCAGTCATACTATATTTGTTAATTTGTTAATGAAGTCGCAAAGTTACAGGCAAAGTTTTAAGCATCATTCC
Organism: Flavisolibacter sp.; assembly: GCA_025936195.1. The sequence goes on along the minus strand of JAICTW010000192.1, from coordinate 2,434 downwards.
CCTATTGAGATTGTACCGTTATTTTTACTTTTCCATGAAAAAAATCTTACTGCTCCTATTGGCATTTAGCTGTTTAGCTGTGAAGAAATCACAGGCCCAGTTTGAAACGGTTAAGGATTCCGTCGTTCAGCTTTTTGGTATTGTAATGACGGCGGACAGTTTGCAGGGAATTGAAGCAGTAAGTGTCAGCATAAGAGGATCGAACCGGGGAACGATCACCAATAGCGAGGGCGTTTTTTCCATTGTAGCGATGAAAGGCGATGTAATTGATTTCACCCACGTAAGCTATAAACCCAAAACTATTACGGTTCCCAAAAGTTTAGAAGGCAATCAATACAGTGTTGTTCAATTGATGGTGGAAGATACTTTTTACCTGCCGGCTACTATCATCAGGCCGCGGCCAAGCCCCGAGCAATTTGCAAGGGATTTTGTTAACACGAAAGTTCCTGATGACGATATTGAAATTGCCCGGAAGAACAACAGTGCCGCCAAGCGGCGGGCCCTAATGCAAAGCACTCCTGCCGATGGTGGTGAAGCCATAAGCCTGCAAATGAGAAATATTGCCAACAAGGCAACCTACCAGGGACAAACACCTCCGATGAATATCTTCAATCCTGCGGCCTGGCAGGAATTTATACAAGCTTGGAAACGCGGTGATTTTAAGCGGAAGCAATAAGGCTTTTTATTGAAGAAATTTACGTGATCAGAAATTGTTAGAATAGCTGAAAGAATTTTCCATCCATTTTCTTTTAACTTTCCCGAGAGTCCCGCCTAACAGTTCCCTTATGTAAGATGATCCTGTGGAGACTTCCCGGAAAATGAAGAAGAACCTGGCTTTGTTTGTCGTACAAAGGCCTTTGCTTGTGAAGCAAGAGGCTTTGTTTGTCGTGCAAAGGCCATTGTTTGCCAAGCAGAAGCCCTTGTTTGTGAAGCAAGACGCTTTGCTTGTAAAGCCAAAGGGTTTGTTTGTGAAGCAGCAGGCCTTGTATGCGATGCAAAACGCCTTGCTTGCCAGACAGTGATGATTGTTGGTGAAGCAAAGAGCTTTGCGTGTTAAACAAGAAGCCTTGCTTGAGTTTATTTGGAGTTTTCTCACGGAGTGAGAACCCGAGTGGGCAGGAATCGTCATTTTTCCACTAAGCAGGTCTGGAATAATTAGTTTGACAAATTTCAAAAGGCGACATAACAATACAAAAGGCGACATGATAAGTATTGAAAATCAATACTCTTATTTTAGAAAATGTAGTTTTGGTTCGTATATTTAATTGTTAGGCACAATTATAATGACAGCCGCCAACTATGGACATCTCCTTTAAGACAAGAGCCTTTTATCGTGACGAGTTGCGCCTTTTAAAAGCTCTAAAAGACAAAAAAGAAAAAGAAAGCGGTAGTAAAATAAAATTCCATCACTTTGTTATTGCAGGACTTTTAGGATCGGGTTGTACTTATTTAGCCACATTAGTGCCAGACAGCTTTTGGACTTTTCTATTCGGGACACTTGCTGTTTTTTTATTCAGTGAACGCATCAAGCCATTGACAATCGACAAAAAGGCTAAGTGGAATTACATGAAAAAAGCTGGCGCTCCAGAACACTTGCAAACTGAGGCTAAAAACTTTGACAAACTGATTAAAGAGTATAATAACTGTGCCTAACAGCGTATTGGCGCTATGGCAGGTGACGTATAAACAATCAGCTGCAAATCGCTTATCATCACCAGTCCAATCAGACCGAATTCTAATGAGCTTTTGGATAAAATTTTTACATTAGTTCTTTAATAAGCATCGGTTGTGGGCAGACGAACAAGAAATGCCGCCACATCGCAAATGCTTTAACGTTAGTGGTCATTATAAACCGGCACTCCCCTAACCTTGAACAGACAGTATGCAAAAAACTAACGAAATACCCGACAGTTTACAAAACGACAAATTGAAGATAAAAGTCAACTCAAACGAAAACCCCTATTTATCTGCTGATATTGAACAAAAGTTCCTTCATCCACGCAAACTAACTTCGTATTTCATTGTGTTTATTGAAAGTGGCTCTATTACTTACAAATTGGACTTGCAAGATATCACTCTTACAGATGGACATTTGCTTTTCGCTATGCCCAATCAAGTTTTTACACCACCGTCTAAAACAGACAATCTTAAATACTTCAAGGTACTATTTGATGAAAATACATTGGCATTGTTGCCACAGCAATTTCCTTTTTTAGTTAACCCTTTAAACTCACAAAGAATAATTTTTGACAACGCATCACGACTAAGGGTAAGAAAAGGTTTTGAAATTCTAAATCAAATTCTTCCTTAGAAATATTTTGTCCCTTTTCTTGAAAAAGCTCCTCTAAAAGTTCAAAAGGAAAACCAAAACTTTGGTAAAGATCAAAAGCTTGTTTGCCATCAACAGTTTGGATCTTTTGAATCTCCCTTAAAC
>JAICTW010000548.1 GCA_025936195.1 Flavisolibacter sp. | reverse complement strand
GTTGAAAAAGAAAATTATAATTCTGCGGAGCATCGCTTAACATAGCATACACCCGCATTTTCAAAATATTTTTTTTCTGAAGACTGTCCATGAATAAAATTTCATGATAGTCTAGTCCGCAATCATCCACTGTGGTTAATCCAACAGCAAAGCAATTTTCCTGTCCCTGCTGCAATGATTTTGAAATTTGATCAGGAGTGGGTTCCGGAATTTTTGCAGCAACCAGGTCAACGGCATTGTCAATTAATATTCCTGTAAGCTGCCCGTTTTTTGTTTCAATGGTTCCACCAACCAATGTGTGTCCCGCTTTTACCCCGGCAATATCCAATGCCTTTTGATTGGCGATAGCAGCATGTCCGTCAATGCGGGTTAAAAAAACAGCCTGGTTGGGAAAGAGTTGATCTAACTTCTCTTTGGTTGGAAATTCTTTCACTGCCCAGTCATTTTGGTCCCATCCTCTTCCAATCAGCCAGCTATCAGGATGTGTTTTTGCAAAGGACTGTAGTTTGCTGAGAATCTCTTCCCAACTTTCTGTGCCGACAAGATCGGCTGTTTGCAATCCCAGCCCATAGTGGTAAAAATGAGCATGTGCATCAATGAATCCCGGATAAATAAATTTCCCTTCTGCATTGAATGTTTGCAGTGGCCAGTATTTATTACGTATGCCATCTCTTCCAACATCTACGATCTTTCCATCTTTTACAGCAATAGCGGATGCAGTGGAAAACTTTGAATCAACAGTATAAATTTTTGCATTGTAAATTAAAAGGTCCACTCTTTTTCGCTGTGCAGAAGCAGAGATGACGAAGAAAAGAAGAGTAAGACAGAAAATATTTTTCATAGTGTTTATTGTAAAAATTTGGCTGGATGTTTTTTATTGAAATCAGTTTTGTCCTGGTAGGCTTTGGCTGCTTCCAGAATAGAAGCTTCATCGTACAAATTGCCAATGAGTGTTATGCTCACCGGTAAACTTCTTTGGTTGAATCCCATAGGCATGCAAACAACAGGATTGCCGGTGAGGTTGGTAATTGACAACTGGCTTCCGGCAAACGTGGGAACGATCACTACATCATAATTCTTCATGAAGTCCTGTATCTTTTCACAAAGAGTATAGCGGTAACGATTGGCATTGATGTATTCCACTGCAGGTATCAGTCGTGCAGAACGAAATGAATTCGGCCAGAAACCTTTGTCCTGCCTTTCAATTAAATCATCACGATTGGTCCTTGTCAATTCATCAAATGCAGCAGCAGATTCAGAATTCAAAATGATGCTTACAAGGCTAGCGGGATAAACAGTAGAATCAGGAAATTCAACCGGCTTCACATCAATGCCCATGGATTTGTAAACGTCCAGCACTTTCCATTCCATAGCATCTTTCGGTAAGCGTTTAAAATAATTTTCTGCATAAGCAAAACGTAATTTTTTTACATCTTTTTTTTGATCATAATTAAAGGCATGATCAACAGCACTGGCATCTTTGCCATCCGTTCCTTTGATGTAATAATAAACGATGGCATCATCTTCTGCACTTCTGCAAAGAGGACCCGCTTTATCTAAACTCCAGCATAAAACCATGGCGCCGCTTCTGCTAACGGTTCCGAATGTAGGACGCAAGCCTGTTGCGCCACAACGTGCCGATGGAGAAACGATTGATCCCAATGTTTCTGTCCCGAGTGTAAATGGTAACAAGCCTGCCACTACAGATGCTGCCGAACCTGCAGATGACCCGCTGGAGCCTATGCGCAAATCCCAGGGATCTTTTGTTTCGCCGCCAAACCATTTATTGTTGAATGCCAATGCACCCAGTGAAAGCTTTGCACATAACACAGCACCGGCACTTTTTAATTTGGTATAAACATAAGAATCGTAATCAAGTGTTTGATCTTTGTAAGGTGTGGTCCCCCAGGTGGTTTTATAACCTTTCACTGCAAAGAGATCTTTCAATCCATAGGGAATGCCTTGCAAAGGTCCACGATACATTCCTTTTTTAATTTCATCATCTGCTTTCTTTGCTTGCTGCAACGCAAGATCTTCAGTTATCGTAATTACTGATTCTAATGTATCACCCCATTTTTTCAAACGGCCAATAAAAAATTTTGTAAGTTCAACAGAAGTAATTTTTTTGTTTTTGATCAATGATGCCAATTGCAGAATGGAATAAAACGCCAGTTCATTTCTATTCTTGGGAAGTGCAACATTATCCGGAATATTCCAAACTATTTTTTGCTGGTTGGCAGGAATTTTAAATCCAACAGGTGCAGGTTTAAATGCGAAAGGATAAGGAAGATCGTTCTTCGGCAATTCCCTATGCATTTTTACATAAATGCTTTTGTAAAAAGCAATATTGTCAATCATGGAATCGGCTTCGGATGGTGTGAAATCAAGATCGTACAAGGAAGCAGCTTGCTCAAGGAGTTGGATCGTATCATTATGTGTTTGAGAAAAACCGGTAAAAGAAAATAATACGAAAAGAAAGCAGGTCAATTTTTTCATATCATGGTTTGACAGATTCAAAGTAACCGAAAAATCTCTAACTTTTGTTTTTAAAACCTTTGTATGAGAAAGCTTTTCTTCTTTGTTTTTTGCCTGGTATTTCTTTATGCATGCGATCATGTTACCGCTCATGTACAATCGGCAAGCGATGCCAAAGGCAGTGAAACAACCGTTGCTGATTATTTTAATTATGGCGATACTGGTGTGCAATCGGCTGGCATACGAATGATTCCTGTTACAACACCAGCCGGTACTTTTAAAGTATGGACAAAACGTTTTGGAAATAATCCGCGGATAAAAATTTTATTGCTGCATGGCGGCCCGGCTGCAGGACATGAATACATGGAATGCTTTGAAAGTTTTTTTCCCAAAGAAGGTTTTGAATTTTATGAATACGATCAATTAGGTGCACCTTACAGTGATCAACCTGAAGACAGCAGTTTGTGGACGATCAATCGCTATGTTGATGAAGTGGAGCAGGTGCGCAAAGCCATTGGCGCTGATC
>JAICTW010000787.1 GCA_025936195.1 Flavisolibacter sp. | reverse complement strand
AATTTTTGCTGGCTCATGAATATGATCTAAGCAATCGCGAATAGCATCCACAGATAAAAGAGGCGCCTGCTTGTTGTAAATAGTCATGCGTTGCTCCAGCGAAGGAAATGGTTCCAGGTTTTCGGTTTGCGGATAAAACTTCCAGTCTTCTACGGGCCTGCTGTAATCGGCAACAACGGAATAGCGTTGCTTAATTCCGCTTTGCTGATAAAGAAAACGGATCTTTCGCTTATCAGTTTCATTCGATGCATACACAAGTTGCATGAACTGTAAAATATCCATTTGCTGATGGCAATAGGCCGGAACTGCTGTGCCGATAGAAATAATTTTACTCAATGTTTTGCTGCAATAAGTGTTATAAAAAAAATGGTAGTACAGAGAGTTGAAAGTGCATTCATTCGCAAACTGTTCCTGAAATTGGCCGCGTCTTCATTACGCCACACTTTCACCATCCAATACAGAAAAAACAGTACCACCGGGAACATGATCAGGAGGTACCAATAAAAATGCTTCAACTCATCCTGCTGATGAAAACGCAGATACAGAAAAAAGGTTGCTGATAAAAAAAGGATCATGCTGAAAACAAAGGTTCCTTTTTTCCCAAGAAGAAAACTGATGGAGATCACACCATCTTTTTTGTCTTCTTCGTGCTGGTAAATTTGTGTGAGTGGATAAAGAGCACCAATCAGCAGGCTCGAGATCAAACATGGCAGAAGCGGAACCTCGAAATTTTGTTGTGGATATAAAGCATAATAGCTGATAAAAAAAATGAGTGCTCCCTGAAAAATAAATACGGTCAGGAAGCCGATCACTGGAAATCTCTTCAAGCGGATTCGGCGATAACTGTAAGCCCGTGAAGCCAGAATGTAGAGCAAAATACCCAAGGCAAAGACTTCATTTATAAAGAAGGAAAGCGCCACTGCAATGACATCCATGAGCACAGTAGTATAAAATAGTTGCTTTGTAGGTTGTAAAGGATTTTTCAATCCGCCGATGGGAGTTTCATCCCTGTCCATGTACGAATTGTATCCATTGCTTGAGGGATATACCAGCAAGTGCAAAATCAAAAAAATAAAAAAAGCATCCCTCCAATTGATCTGTGGCAATTGGCTTAATGCAAACAAATACACAGGCAGCAAAAAAAATGAAAAATGAAAGCGGAGTAATTGTATGGTTGATTGGCGCATGGTGATTTAAGATAGGAAGAATCGGGAGAATGACTGAAAACAATAGTGAATCTTCTACAAGTAAGGGTGTGTGCAAATTGGCCTTTCTGTTTGGGCACCAGAACGTCGCGAGCGAAGCTCGTAACGATAGCCATTCATAAAATATCTCCTAAATTGCCCGCATGAAACAATGTTTTTTGATTTGCTTTTTATTGATCTCTGTTCTTTCATTTGCTCAAACCCAACCATTCCGCTTTGCTTTTATAAGTGATACGCATATTGGTTCGCCGGATGGCAAAGCAGAAGAAGATTTAAAAAGAACAGTTGCTGATATCAATACAATGAAAGATATAGCCTTTGTAGTGATCACGGGTGATATTACCGAATTAGGAACTAATCAGCAATTGCAACTGGCCAAACAAATACTCGATAGCTTACACATTCCTTACTATATCATTCCCGGCAATCATGATACCGGATGGAGCGAAAGCGGCGGGCTAAGCTTTACAACAATTTTTGGTGCTGATAAATTTTTATT
>JAICTW010000772.1 GCA_025936195.1 Flavisolibacter sp. | reverse complement strand
TAATCCACCAGTAATCCTCTCGCAGACATTTGACATCGCCCCATATGGCTCTATGGTTTCGTCCTCATAGACTTTTCATCCATTTGCAGGCATCTTATGCCGAAAATTATTAGCAGACAAAACAGAGAACAAGACATTGGACGATTACCTGTTTCAATATAAGCATGCCAAAAATTATGTGGATAGAAGAGAAGCTATTGATGCTGCAGCAAAAAACCAGGCACAAACCACTGCTGCAGAAATTTTGATGGCAGCTATGAGAGATCCGTATGCACCTCTTCGTGCACGTGCTGTAAGTGTTTTGGATTTGTCTGTAGGACAAACCAAAAATGCAGTCGAAACTATCTTATTTGAATTAGCGCAAAAAGAAACCAACCGTCCGGTGAAAGCAGCCGCCATTGCCAGGTTGGGCGACTATAGATTTGCGAAATACAATTCGCTTTTCAAAAACAATGTCAATGATTCCTCTTACACAGTTTCCGGCAATGCATTGGAAGCTTTGTATAAAATTGACACTACTGCTGCAAAGAATGAAGCCAAACGCTTGTCGGCCTTTCCTGCCAAAGGAAGGCTGGAACAAGCCATTCAGCAAATCATCAACCCGGTGAACGCAGAAAAGCTGCTCAGTGATTTTGAAGCCACACCTATGGGACAATCCAAGGTCCAGATGATCAACGATGTTCTTAATTTCCTGGAAAGCACAACATCAACCGAGCTTTTCAAAAGAGGTGTTGATGATATTTTAAATCTGGAGAAAGATATTCCTGAAGCTTTTCGTGAACAGGCTACAGAACAACTGAATAATGCTTTGCGGCAATTGCAGGGAGAAAAAGCTAATGGTGGTTTTAAAGAACAGGCAGATTATATTGAAAGCAAATTACCAAAGCCAAAAGGTTCGTAATGGTTTGGATTTTAGATTTGAAGAATTGTTTACTCTTTTAATTGTTCACTAATAGAGACGGATAAGTGAATGATTGAGAAGATTTGATTTGTTGATAGTATCTTTTATTGCATTGATGAAAGACTAATTACTAAAATTCAGAGATTCTTTTATGGTAAGTCTCCCTTCTACTTTGCTCAGATTGAGTAATGTGAAGGGAGACTTTTTTAGCAGGCCTTACTGTTTTCATTGCTTTTTTGCTTTTTTACTTTTTGATCTGGCTCTTCGTTATCGGATGATGGAGAATAGTGTTGAAAGCGATTGCTGTTTTTATTCCTATTTGAAGGGGTTTTTAAAATTTTAGTTGAATGATTTTAAACTTATAATAACTACACTTACATTTGTAGCCAAATAGCTACATAATGAATTTGAGAAGAGATGTATTCCAGGCCATTGCCGATCCTACAAGAAGGGCTATACTTCTGTTGCTTGCTTCACAATCTTTGACCGCCGGCGCCATAGCTGCCAACTTCGACACAGCAAGGCCAACCATTTCAAAACACCTGCAAATACTCACCGAATGCGAATTGCTTCAACAAGAGCAAAACGGCAGAGAGATGTATTATCACATCAATGCAAAAAAAATGAAAGAAGTAGCCGATTTTATTGAATCCTTCCGTAAAATCTGGGACGAACGCTTTAATAAATTGGAAGCGGTAATGAAAAAATACAGATCCAAAAAATAGATAGCATGGAACAAAAAACAAAAGTGAATGCCGAAGACGGCAAACAGGAATTAACAATAACAAGGGAATTTGATTTGCCAGTGGAATTGCTTTTCAAAGCCTATGTAGAACCTGAACTTATTGAACAATGGATGGGAACAAAAGTGCTGAAATT
>JAICTW010000321.1 GCA_025936195.1 Flavisolibacter sp. | reverse complement strand
ATGTGGTTCCCTTATGTGGTTCGAAAAGGAATTGTGTTTTAAAGAATAGTTGAAAACAGCAATGAATCTTATACAAGCAAGGGCTGTGCTGCTGTTGGCCTTCCTCCCGTTGGGGGAAGGTCGGGATGGGGGCCGGGTGAGATTGATCCCAACAACAAAAGAACTGTTGAAAGCGGTAGTGAACGTCGAATGTGCTCAATAGGATTACAAAGCGTACAAGAGTGCGACGCAAGAAAAGATCACAGTAGTAATGAAGATCGGCTCATAAAAAGCAATACATTATGACAACTCAAAAATATTTTTTCTTACTTCTTCTTTCCTTTGCTGCTTCCTCAGTTTATTCTCAAACGGATCTTTCATGGGCAAAAAACGTTGGTGCAAGAAAAACTCCTTCTTCAAAAAAAATGTATTGGGTGAATGATTTCGGATCAACAAACGATTCAACGAAAATTATTTCGAAAATCATTCAGCAGGCTATTGATAAATGCGCTGCGAACGGAGGAGGCATTGTTGCTTTTAAACCCGGAACGTATTTAACTGGTTCAATCTTTTTAAAAAGCAATGTTCATCTGCGTATTGATAAAAATGTTTTAATCAAAGGCAGCACCAGCTTCGATGATTATCCTGAAATTGATACACGCATTGCCGGCATTGAAATGAAATGGCCTGCAGCATTGATCAATGTGATCAATCAGAAAAATGTTTTGGTAAGCGGCGAAGGGAAAGTAAATGCACAGGGAAAATTTTGCTGGGATAAATATTGGGCAATGCGAAAAGACTATGATGCAAAAGGCCTTCGCTGGATTGTTGATTATGATGCAAAAAGAGTTAGAACATTTTTAGTGCAATCATCATCAGACGTAACATTAAAAGATTTGACATTTTCTAATGCAGGTTTCTGGACCATTCAACTTTTGTACTCCGATCATCTGACCGTTGATGGTGTTACCGTAAAAAATAATGAAGACGGAAAAGGTCCAAGCACGGATGGTGTGGATGTGGATTCTTCTTCCTGGGTATTGGTTCAGAACTGCGATATTGACTGTAATGATGATGATTTTTGTTTGAAAGCCGGAAGAGACTGGGACGGACTTCGTGTAAATCGTCCTACGGAGTATGTAGTGATCAGAAAATGTGTAGCAAGAAAAGGTGGTGGCTTGTTAACGTTAGGCAGTGAAACCTCAGGCGGTATTCGTCATGTGCTTGCAACTGATTTGTATGCAAAAGGAACGGGCAATGGTTTTCACATTAAATCAGCAACGACCCGGGGTGGAACGGTTGAAGACATCCATTTTCAAAATGTGCTCATGGATAGTGTCGGCAATGCGTTTATGTACACAATGAACTGGAATCCTTCGTACAGTTATTCCAAACTTCCCGAAGGTTATACTATGGAAACCTTGCCTGCACACTGGAAAGTAATGCTCACAAAAGTGGAGCCGGAAGAAAGAGGCATTCCGCATTTCAAAGACATTTATGTTTCCAATGTAAAAGTGAACCATGCAAAAAAAGCAGTCAACGCAAGCGGATTGAATCAATCGCTATTGCAAAATTTTAATTTCTCTGATGTTACCGTTCATGCCGATAATGCAGGCGAAATTTCTTATGCTGAAAACTGGACCTGGAAAAACGTTGATATTAAAACATCGGATAAAAGCAAAGTAGTATTGAAAAATTCATCAGGTGTAAACTTATAATCATGCTCAAAAAACTAGCTACGCTTCTTTCTCTTTTGATTTCCATTTTTGCATTCTCGCAAAATGGAAGAACAGTTCTGCCTTTTGATGATCATTGGAAGTTTTTTAAAGGCGATGCGCCGGGAGCAGAAGAAATTTCTTTCAATACTTCAAATTGGAAAGAGGTTCAACTTCCGCACGATTGGAGTATTCTTGGTCCTTACGATCGTAACAATCCGACCGGAAGCGGAGGAGGTTATTTGCCTGCAGGTATAGGTTGGTACCGGAACACATTTTCACTTGCCAATAAAGATGCGAATAAAAAATTCTTCATTGAATTCGATGGAATTATGGCAAACAGCGATGTGTGGATTAACGGACATCATTTGGGCAAACGTCCCAATGGTTATATAAGTCTTAGCTATGATCTTACTCCTTATTTAAAATTGAATGATCTTAATGTCATTGCTGTCCGTGCTGATAATTCCATTCAGCCGGCTTCTCGATGGTACACCGGTGCAGGAATTTACCGGCATGTGCGTCTGGTAAGCACCAATCCAATTCATGTTGATCATTGGGGAAGTTTTATTACCACTTCAAGTGTTTCTGCTCAAACTGCAAAAGTGCAAATTCAAACAGTAGTTGTAAATGAATCGCCAACATCGGAGACAATAACTGTTCGCACACGTTTAATTGCGCCAGAGGGGAAAGAAGTGGCTTCGATTCTATCATCAAAAAAAATTAATGCTGGCAAAAAGGAAACGATCAATCAAAGTACCGAAGTAAAAAGACCATTGCTATGGGATGTTGATCATCCACAATTGTACAAGGCAGTAACAACAGTTACTGTCAAAAAACAAAATGTTGACGAAGTAACGAACAGCTTTGGTATAAGAGATGCTCACTTTGAAGCAGCAACCGGTTTTTGGCTCAATGGAAAGAACATAAAGATCAAAGGTATTTGCTTGCATCACGATGGCGGTGCATTTGGTGCGGCTGTTCCTTTGCGTGTTTGGGAAAAGCGATTGTTATCATTGAAAGAAATTGGTGTGAACGGCATTCGCACTTCTCACGCAGAAACAGCTCCCGAATTTTTGGATCTGTGTGATCAACTTGGTTTTCTTGTACTGGATGAGACATTCGACACATGGAACGCCGCGAAACCGGGTGGTGAAAAAGGCTACAATCTTTATTTTACTGATTGGTGGGAAAGAGACACAAGAGACATAGTGATGCGTGATCGCAATCATCCTTCCATTGTTATTTACAGCGTTGGTAATGAAATTCACGACAACCTTAATGATTCAACAGGTTTCAGAAAATACAAAATGCAGCAGGATTTAGTTCACTCTCTCGATCCTACACGCCCTGTTACCATGGCTCTTTTCCGTCCGGCAAATTCTCACGTGTATGAAAATGGTTTGGCGGCAATGATGGATGTTGTTGGGCAAAACTATAGAGAGAACGAATTGATTGCTGCACATGAACAGCATCCTGACTGGATCGTGCTTGGAACAGAAAACACACACGTCATCAGTCAATGGCTTGCATTGCGTGACAAGCCTTACATGAGTGGACAGTTTCTTTGGACCGGCTACGATTATCTTGGCGAAGCATTTTGGCCAAAGGTTGCTGCCGGTTTCGGCCTGTTCGATAAAACAGGAGAACAAAAAGTAGTGGGTTATCAACGTGAAAGCTGGTGGAGCGATAAGCCAATGGTTTATGTTACACGTAAAGAAGGCAATGCCGGCGGCAGTACATGGACCAGCGACTGGACACCTGATGATCCCGACATCTATACACAGGCTGACTTACAGGTATTCAGCAATTGCGATGAAGTGGAATTATTTCTCAATGGGAAATCAATGGGAGTTAAAGGTCGCACTGCAGATAATGCATCACCAAGAACATGGACCATTCCATTTGAAAAGGGAACATTGAAAGCTGTAGCAAAGAACAATGGTAAAATAGTTGCAGAACAAGAATTAAAAACTGCAGGCAAGGCTTCTAAAATTATTTTAACTGCCGATAAATCTTCAATAGAAAATAATTGGAATGATGTGGTTTATGTAACTGCCAACATCACCGATGAAGATGGAAATCTGGTGAGCAATGCGGACACAAAAATCAATTTTGAAATTGAAGGTTCTGGTGTTATAGCTGCCGTGGATAATGGTGATGTTTCAAGCACTGAGCCCTATCAGGCAAAAAGCAGATGGACATATAAAGGACGGTGTATTGCTATCATCAAGGCCTCGGCAAATCAAGGGAAAATTACTGTGAAAGCAAGTGGAGAAAATTTAAAGGCAAGCAGTGTAACCATTGATGTAGCCAATAAATAAACCTTTTCAAATTTTATTGTAATGAGATGCATAAGAGAAATCGTTTTCGGTGTTGCGATATTATTTTCATTAGCAGCTAATGCGCAACGCTCAATGGAAAATTTGGATCGTGGTGTTGCTGCTGTTCGAACTGCTGATGGAAAAACTTTTGTGAGCTGGCGATTGTTGGGAACAGAATCCAATGATCTTGCTTTTAACTTGTATTGCACATCAAACGGTAAAACACAAAAACTAAATCAAACACCAATTGAAAAAGTTACGAGTTTTTTAGATGATAACTCAGATACAACAATCGTAAGAACTTATTTTGTAAGAACAGTTTCGAAAGGAAAAGAAGGAACTGCAAGCAGATCTTTCATGCTTCAACAAGGTAACAAACCTTATTTCTCTATTCCCCTCCAAACACCAAAAGGTTATGCACCCAACGATGCATCAGTTGGTGATTTGGATGGTGATGGCCAGTACGAAATTGTTTTGCATCAGACGGGAAGAGGTCATGATAACAGCCAGGCAGGATT
>JAICTW010000591.1 GCA_025936195.1 Flavisolibacter sp. | reverse complement strand
CAGGTCAGCTACATGAAGCCCCTGCAATATGTTATTTACAAAAACATCAATGGCGACCAGGCCAAACATTCGGTGTGGATGCACTCGGGAACACTTTCGTTAAAAGAAGAAGTGCCTGTTTCCAAAAAACTGTCTGCTTACGGAGAAGCAGGTCTTGCAATTTTCAGTCGCAGGGGATTTGAGATCAACAATGAATTTGTGGTGAAAAATTTTAGCTACAGTACGGTTTTATTGGGAGCAGGATTGCAATACAGCCTGAGCCCGAAATGGGATGCACTGCTCAATTTTAATTATGCACCCGGTAATAAAGAAAACAAGCAACCGCATGAAGTATTTTATTCTGCAGGATTGAAATACAATCTTATACCCATACCGGAAGAACGGGTGAAAAGAAATGCAGAGGCTGGATATTCTTTCCCAAGAAATTTATTGCAGGTAGGTTATTCAAGCAATGCATTCGGTTACTGGCCCAACAATTTCTTTTCGAAGAAAGTGGCCATATTCTGGGGCGGTGGCATTGAAGTGGAAAAAGGAATGATCGTGCATTACCAGCGCAATATCTTTCATACTAAAAAGGTGTTCTCCTTTGATGTAGGCGCCAGTGCCGGTTACTGGGCAAGCAAAGAAGAAAAAGATAATTTTTATACGCTTTCTGTTTTTCCAACACTACGCTTTACGGTGTTGCGATCCAAACCTGCTGATTTTTATTTATTCTATTCCGTTGCCGGGCCCAGCTATATTTCCAAAAAGATCATTGATGAAAAGAACAGTGGAAAGCATTTCACCTTTCAGGATTTTATGGGCTTTGGAAGTTTTTTGGGCAGGCAGAAAAAGATCAATGCTGAGGTCAACATCAATCACTATTCCAACGGAAATATTTTTGTGTACAACCGCGGTGTAAAAATTCCGCTGACGTTTACGCTTGGTTATACGTTTTAATACTTAGATGCGGATAGAAATTAAATAAACAGTTGCTATAGAGAAATTTTGCTTCTATCTTGCCTGAAATTTTTTTGATGGAAAACTATAACCAAACTAACGACGTGCTTGCCGATCAAAGGCCGAAAGAATTGCCGGGCATGCTGAATGTATTGACGATTTTGACTTTCATTGGCTCTGGAGTTGGTTATTTAAAAGCCATCTATAATTTTTTGATGAGTACTGATCCAGATAAGCAAATTGAAAAAATAAACGAGGCAAGAGAAAAGATGGGTAGCAGCGGTTTGGGTGATAGAATGATGGAAGGCTCTATAGAAATTATCCGAAAAACATATGACCATAGATATTTAATACTGGTTTCAGGATTAATATTTATTACGCTTTGTTTGATAGGTGCTATACAAATGCGTAAGCTTAAGAAGAGCGGCTATTATGTATACCTTATAGGGGAGTTAGCGCCAATAATATTGATGGCAGGTTTATTCGGGTCAAGTTTTGTTGGTGCGATTAGCCTTGTTTTTGTAGCATTGTTCAATGTTATTTTTGTGGTCTTATACAGTACTCAATTAAAACACCTCAGATAGATAATTTAACGGCTTTTCATAAGGTACACTAATTGCGTACCTTCATTTAATAATCTTTTGTATGAAACTTTTTGTTGCAGGTCTTCCTTACGATTTTGATGATGCTGAACTGATGGAATTTTTCGAGAAATTTGGAAAGGTTAATTCAGCTAAGGTTGCCATTGATAAGGGAACCGGAAAAAGCAGGGGCTTTGCTTTTGTAGATATGGCCAATGATGAAGAGGCAAGGGAAGCCATTGACGGACTGAATGGTTTGGAGTTAGGCCGGAATAAAACGATGGTGGTTAAAGAAGCTGATGATAAAAACAGCGGAGGCGGCGGTGGTTACAAAGGTGGCGGCGGCGGCGGATTTAACAGAGGCGGCGGTGGCTTCAATAAAGGTGGTGGCGGTGGTTACAACAGTGGTAACAGAGGCCGCTATTAGTGTTCAATTGTTATGAACTGCTTTCTATAATTTTTAAGTGAAAGAATACTTCTCTTATTAAGGAAGAATGATTCAAGTGTTTCCTGCAACCTTATTTATTTCCACAGTCAATTTCTCTTTCTCTTTTGAAAGATCGTATTGCTGGTGTTGTGACGGAATTTCAACCCGGTTAAAGCCTTTCAGTCCCAAACGGTCCGAAAACGTTTGTTGCACCTGATATTCGCCGTGCACTAAAAAAATTGTTTTCACTTTCTCCGGGTCCTGGTTGCTGATGAACCGCACCAAGTCATCGGTATCTCCATGGGCACTCATGCCTTGTATCTGCCCAATCTCGGCCATCACTTTGCAGGGATCTGAAAACAGTTCCACTTCTTTTTCTCCATTCAGTAACTGTCCACCCAAAGATTTTGCACCGCAATAACCCACAAACAAAATGGCATTGTTCTCATTGCCGATACATTCATTAATGTGATGCTTCACTCTTCCGGCATCGGCAGTGCCGCTTGCCGAAATAATAACGCAAGCTTGCTGATAATCCACTACCCGCCGGCTGTCCTCAACCGTTTCTACATATTTCAATCCCGGAAAATCAAAAGGATCATCATCAATGGACAATACCTGTTGCAAGCGGTCATTAAACTGGTCGGTATATTGCTTAATCGTTTCCGTAGCTTTCAAACTTAAAGGGCTGTCAATAAAATACAGCAATTCAGGTAAGCGGTTTTCCAGGCTCAATTGATTCAATGCATACAAAACTTCCTGCGTACGTCCTACACTGAAGGCAGGAATGATCAACTGTCCGCCTTTTTTTACGCAGATCTTTTTGATCCATTCCTGTAAAGTTTCAATGGT
>JAICTW010000596.1 GCA_025936195.1 Flavisolibacter sp. | reverse complement strand
ATATCTATTCCGCAAAAGTTGGAGATAAGAAGGAAATTCAAAATAAAGAAATCATCCAGGAAATCAAAGCAGAAATTCAGAGACTGCTTAATCAATAAAATAATTGACGCGGCGTTTACAATAAAACTCTTTAACATTTATAATCACCAATATTTTTGTCTTATAGTTAAATTTGAACAACAAAAAAATTTTCTTTGGAAGCACATGCCCTAAATCACGAGTTTGAAGCCGAAAAAAACCGGAAAGCTTTGATGTACACCGCTATTGTTTGCGGTATATTTTTAATATTCGCTATCTTTTATACATGGCAGATGCAGGTTCCGCCCAAGCCCGTCGTTATGGATTTGATTGACGTTAATCTTGGCAATGAAGTGGAAGGCATGGGCGATGTGCAGCCTCTGGTAAAAGGAGACAGAGCGCCGGATAATCAAAGTGTGGCCTCTCATCAATCAGCAAGAAAAGTGAATGAAGAACCTTCGCAAAATATTCCGGCTGATGAAAGTGATGATAAAGATGCTGCGCCGGTGGTGAAAACTGAAAAGAAAAACGAAACTGCAAAAATTGAAAATAAAGAAAGCTCAACCAAAGCGTCAAAAAATATTCATCCGTCACCGGTAGTAAATCCCAATCCCGCTCCGCCAAAACCAAAAATTCCTTTATACAAAGGAGGAACAGGAACAGGAGGAAACGGCGCGACAGAAGATAACGGTTATAGAAACCAGGGTTATAAACCCGGCAACGGGGACGCAGGAAGCCCTGACGGAAGCCCTGATGCTTATGGAAATTCTCCCGGCGGAAAAAGCGGGTTCAGCGTGGTTCGTGGCTTGTCAGGAAGACGTCCGATTCATTTCCCGAACATGCAGGGCGATTTTAATGAGAACGCAAAAGTGTATGTGGATATAAAAGTAAATGCCGCAGGAACCGTTACCAGCGCGGCTGTTGCGAAAGGAACTACCACTTCCAATTCCCAGTTGCGAAGTATAGCTATTGAAAAAGCCAGGCAGCTAAAATTTCCCGCCGCTCAAAATGATATTGAAAGCGGAACGATACTTTTTAATTTTGTGTTGAAGAATTAAGAGGTTTTCAAACAACAAATCTTGTTTTTCCGGGATTCTATTTAAAAATTAGAAAATTTTTTCTAACAACCCTTAAATTGTTTGCAACCTGCATTCACAATGAACTATAGCCACAGTGAAACAGCAAATATTTAATATTTTTGTTTTCTACTTCTTATACTGATTCGCAGTTTATTTGATTGCTGTAGAACGGCTAAAGATTCCTGGAATTAAATTCACTGAAACTTTTTGCTGGTCCGAATCAAATGAAATCAGGAAAAGCCGGAATAAAATATTTCCTTTTTTCTTTGTTTACTGTCTTAATGTAAATTGTGCACTCATTATATGGAACAATATATTCCTGAAATAAGAACCGTGAATGTAATACGGTACATAACGCCGTTGCGCGAAGGCGGCTCCCTGCCTGCAATTGCAGAAGCCGATGATGAGTTTCTGTATGTGATAAAGTTCAGTGGCGCAGGGCAAGGGAAAAAAGCATTGGTTGCCGAATTCATTGGCGCCGAAATAGCGCGGGCGTTAGGATTGAAAGTTCCGGAAATTGTTTTTGCCAGTTTAGATCCGGCATTTGGGCGCACAGAGCCCGATGAAGAAATCCAGGATTTGCTGAAAGCAAGTATAGGACTTAATTTGGGGCTTCATTATTTGTCAGGTTCCATCACTTACGATCCGGCAGTTTCAACAATTGATCCCAAACTGGCTTCTCAAATTGTATGGATTGATTGCCTTCTTACCAACGTGGACCGCACGCCGAAAAACACCAACATGCTTATCTGGTATAAAGAATTGTGGCTGATAGATTTTGGCGCTTCGCTTTATTTTCATCATTCCTGGAACAATTGGAAAGCACAGGCGGAAAAACCTTTTGTGCTGGTGAAAGATCATGTGTTGCTGCCACAGGCTTCTGAGCTGGATTTGGTCAATAGTGAATTTAAAAGAGCTCTTTCAAAAGAGATTATTGAAAATATTGTTGCTGCAATTCCGGAGGAATGGTTAAAAGATGAAACAACTTTTGAATCGATAGAAAAACACCGCCAGGCCTATATTGATTTTTTATCAATCAGGATCGCACATTCAGAAACTTTTGTAAACGAAGCAAAGCATGCAAGAGAATCTATTATTTGAATATGCGGTTATAAGAATTGTGCCACGTGTTGAGCGTGAAGAATTCCTGAATGTGGGCGTCATTTTGTATTGCCCCAAACAAAAATTTCTGAGAGCAAAATATCACCTCAACAAAAAAAGAATCGCTCATTTTTGTGACCAGATCGACATCAATATTTTGGAAGAATATTTAAAAACTTTTGAGCTGATAAGTAATGGAGATGCGGGTTCCGGACCAATCGCAAAGCTTCCGATTGCCGAAAGATTTCGCTGGCTTACGGCAACAAGAAGCACTATTATTCAAACTTCAAAAGTCCATCCCGGATTTTGCGACGATGCAGAAAAAACTTTGAATAAATTGTTTGAACAGTTGGTTTTATAATCCTGCGGACTAAAATAAAAATTTGAACTATTTCTTCGTTTACTGGAAAAGCACCCTGCCTCTTGCCTTTTGCCTTCTGCCTTACGCCTTACGCCTTTTGCCTTCTGCCTTTCAGCTTTTCCCTTTCTCCATCAAACTAAAACACTGCGATGCAATTTCCAATTCTTCATTAGTCGGAATCACCAAAATTTTTACCGGCGATTTGTCCGTATTGATTTCACGAATAGCTTT
>JAICTW010000080.1 GCA_025936195.1 Flavisolibacter sp. | reverse complement strand
GAGAAAAAAAATCACCTGCTGTTTTATGCGCTTTGCTTATCGATAGCAGCGCTGCAACTGGCTGGCTTTTGGGCGGTACCGGATACCCCATTGCTTTTTTTTACTGCCTTGTTTTTTAAAATAATGAAGTACGATCCAAAGCATTTTGATATGAATGCAAAGGATGAAGACGTATTCGTGCTTTCAAACGGCCATATATCTCCTGTTTATTATTCTTCACTTGCCCGCGCAGGCTATTTTGATATTAGTGAATTAGCAACCTTCCGTAAAATCAATTCCCGTTTACAGGGACATCCTACCACGCATGAAGGATTACCTGGCATACGCATATCAACAGGCTCATTAGGACAAGGCATGAGTGTGGCCATTGGTGCAGCGCTTGCTAAAAAAATGAATAACGATACCAATGTGGTGTATTCGCTGCATGGTGATGGGGAATTGCAGGAAGGGCAGAACTGGGAAGCCATCATGTTTGCACCCAATCATAATGTTGACAATTTAATTTCCACTATTGATTGGAACGGTCAGCAAATTGATGGGCCTACCTATCAGATAAATGATCTTCGCAACATTCGCGAAAAATTTGATGCCTTCGGCTGGCGCACACTTGAAATGAACGGCAACGATATGGATGAGGTTGTTCATACACTGACTGAAGCAAAATCCTTAGTAGGAAAAGGGAAACCGATTGCCATTATCATGAGAACGGTAATGGGTAAAGGGGTTGATTTTATGGAGAACGATCACAACTGGCACGGTGTGGCACCCAATGATGAACAACTGAAAAACGCATTAGCTCAGTTGCCGGAGACTTTGGGTGATTATTAAAGAATCACCGCCTTCATAATTTTATTAGAGCCTCTATATTTAAGTGGAAGAATGATAGTAGTAATGCACATCACTACTATCATCTTTGTTAGTCATTTACTTGGGCCTTAGAATTTTATTAAGCATAGCACAATCATTCATTTCAGAATACAATCTTTCTTTGAGTGTTTAGCCTGGATTCCTCATACCTCGAGGTGTCAAGTAGAGTGTTTATAGATTACAAACTCTCCAACAATCAGAAAGTTCAGAAATCAATGAAAGCTTTCCCTATTGTCATACCAACGTAAGGAGGAATCTTTGCCTTGAACTGTAGTGAATGATTGAAAGCAGTAGTGAGCGTCGAATATACTGAATAGAATGCTTGAACGTACAAGAGTGAGATCCCTGTCGAGCCAAACAAGGCGCAAGAAAAGAATTCATAACAAAAAGGATTGGCTATAGAGAAGCCGTTACGATAACGTCGGCTTCTTTTTCCCTTATTATTGAACGAAGAAAGAAATAGTAGTGGTGAAGATTAGCTCATAAAATTTATCTTTACTTCACACGAAATCCATTTATCCGGAACAAAATTTCAATTAATGGCTTTGACAGACAGATCAGATGCAGAATTATTAATGCAGTTCAGGCAACCGCAAACAAAGGAACAAGCCTATACTGCCATTATGAAAAAATACCAGGAAAAGCTGTATTGGCATATTCGCCGGATGGTGGTGGACCATGATGATGCGAACGATGTTTTGCAAAATGTTTTCATCAGGGTTTGGAACGGACTGGAGAATTTCAGGGAAGACTCGCAATTGTATACCTGGCTTTACCGCATAGCCACTAATGAAAGCCTAACGTTTCTGGAACAGCAAAAAAAACGCAGTTCCGTTAGCCTCAGCGATGTGGAAACCGGACTCAGTAATAAGATCAAGGCCGATAAGCATTTTGATCCTAACAAGCTGGAGTGGAAACTGCAATTGGCCATTCAACAATTACCTGAAAAGCAAAAGATTGTTTTTGGTCTGAGGTATTACGATGAAATGCCTTACGAAGAGATGAGCCGGGTGCTTGAAACGAGTGAAGGCGCATTAAAAGCAAGCTATCACCACGCCGTAAAAAAAATAGAGGATTACATCAAAAATCATTAAACTTTGATGACCAAAATGCGTCCTAAAGCCTGAAAATGAACAACAGGAATACCATACAGGATGAATTGAATGAACTGAACAGCAGACTGAATGCCGGTTCCAGCGGCACTCCATATTCTGTTCCTGAAGGATATTTTGAAGAGTTAGCAGCTTCCGTTTTGGCAAAGATCAAAGGAGAAGAGACTGTTTCAGGTTCTGAAGAAATCACCCAACTCTCGCCATTGCTGGCAGCTATTCCACGTACGATGCCGTATGCCGTTCCTGATAATTATTTTCAATCGAACCTGGAAGGTTTGAAAGCCTTCACTTCTGAAAGCGAAGAATCATTGGTGCTTTCGTTCATTGAGAAAGAAATGCCTTATGAAGTGCCAACAGGTTATTTTGCCAATCTTCCGGAAAAGGTCTTAGAAAAAGTTTCTAATCGTGGGGCTAAGATAGTTCCAATGAAAAGGAGCAACTGGATGCGACTGGCTATTGCTGCAATGATCACAGGCATTGTTGCTGTTTCGGGTATTGCTTATTTTAACAGCCGTGGTGGTCATACAACGAATACTACTGTTCCGGTAAATATGGCTTTGAAAAAAGCAAGTACAGAAGAATTGAACGATTTTATAAAAAATACAGCAGTAACCATTACGGACAATAAAGCGCCGGTAACTGCAAAAAACAAATCTGCAAAAACAGATCGGAACAAATTGTTTGAAGGTGTTTCCGATAAAGAGTTAGACGCCTTTTTAAACCAGGTGCCAACCGATGAAGAGGTGGATATTAATTAGGTCTGAACTATGAAAAAGATTTTTTACATACTGATTTTTGTCTTCACTATAAGTAATGTGTCCTTTGCCCAGGATGACGATGATGCCGGTGGCAAGCTTCGCGACAGGATGATCGAGTACATTCAAAACAAGTTGGGAATGTCAAAGGCCGAAGCCATAAAATTCCAGCCTGTTTTTCTTGATTATCTGAAAGACCTGAGAACTACAAAGCAACAGTTTAAAGGTGACCGGTTAATTCTCCAGCAAAAAATAATAGATCTGCGCATCCGCTACCGCGATCAGTTCAAACCCATAATTGGTGAAAAGCGCAGCAATGAAGTTTTCCAACATGAACGCGAATTTGTAGAGAAAGCCATACAGGAGCGGAACGACCGCATACAGAACCGAATAGAGAGCCGTGCTAACAAAAAATCCGGGTTGTTGCAATAAAGTTGTTTTTCAACTATATTTGAATCTGGTGTTTTTCATAGGTTAGCAACGGCCGGCTCTTTTTAGGGCGGGCCTTTTTCATCACAGATTACACTGATTTATTCTCGATTAACACAGATTATATTACTTCTGAGGCAGTTTCTTTATATACGCAATCTCTCCTAAATGGTAAATGTCGTTTCCAATACACCGTATAAAAGTTTTCTGAAATTATATTTTCTTTCATTTGCTTTTTGAGAAAGAAGTGTAGCATTTTGTTCGGAGACTTAGATCCGGATTGTCTTTTATTTTCTGGCGAGCCATTTTAATTTAAGATGTAGAATAACTGATTATTTGTGAGTGTGTTTTCCATTGTGAGAAAACTTACACGTGCTCACTAAAGTTCTAAGCATTGAAGTGAGTGATCCATCGAAGCCTGACGCAGCCGGACGCAGCACAACAGAAGATGAAAGTAGCAGTGAACAATCGCACATAATCCTTCAACCTTTTTAAAAACCGCTTCGAAAAATAAAAGCAGTCACTTAAAAAAAACTGACTGCTTTAAAGAAAGATTGAAGAAAGAAAAGTTTCTCAGACCTAAGTTCCCCCACCGGGGGACAGGGGGCTTTACTTGCTCAAATACATACTTCTGTCCTTATACAATTGTCTGAAGTAAGGATCTCTCAAATCCTTTATAAAGCGGATTGCTTCGCCAGTGCTTTTCATTTCGGGACCAAGTTCCTTGTTAACATTCGGGAATTTGTTGAAAGAGAAAACAGGTTCCTTAATGGCAAAACCTTTCAGCTTTTTTTCAAAAGTGAAATCTTTTATTCTCTTTTCATCCATCATCACTTTGGTTGCGATGTTGAGATAAGGAATACCATAGGCTTTTGCAATGAATGGAGTGGTTCTTGATGCTCTTGGATTGGCTTCGATCACATAAACTTTTCCATCTTTAATGGCAAATTGAATATTGATCAAACCTTTTATGTTCAATGCTCTTGCAATTTTTTCTGCATAGTGCTCCATCGTTGTAACAACTAAGGGAGTTAAGTTGAATGCAGGAAGAACCGCATTACTATCACCACTGTGAATACCTGCAGGTTCAATGTGCTCCATCACTCCCATCACATGAAAAGTTTCTCCATCGAAGATGGCATCAATCTCTGCTTCCTGGCAGCGATCAAGAAAATGATCAATTAAAATTTTATTTCCGGGAATGTGTTTCAATAAACTAATAACTGCTTTTTCCAAATCTTCATCGTTGATCACAATACGCATTCTTTGTCCGCCCAATACATAGCTGGGACGAACGAGTACAGGATAACCCACTTTGTGTGCCACTTCAATTGCCTGGTCCACATCGAAAGCAGTACCGTAATTTGGATAAGGAATTTCCAGTTCTTTCAACATATCGCTGAAACGGCCACGGTCTTCGGCAATATCCATATCATCGTAAGAAGTTCCGATAATCTTCACTCCTTTTTCATTCAAACGCTCTGCAAGTTTCAAAGCAGTTTGTCCACCCAATTGAACAATGACACCCTCTGGCTTTTCATGTTCAATGATCTCACGAAGATGTTCCCAAAATACAGGTTCAAAATATAATTTATCGGCCATGTCAAAATCCGTGGAAACTGTTTCCGGATTGCAATTGACCATGATGGCTTCGTAACCACATTCTTTAATGGCCAATAAACCGTGTACGCAGCAATAATCAAATTCAATTCCCTGGCCAATGCGGTTGGGACCACTTCCTAACACAATAATCTTTTTTCTGTCTGAAACTTTGCTTTCGTCTGTCTGACCTTCTTCAAAAGTGGAATAGAAGTACGGAGTCTTTGCTTCAAATTCGGCAGCGCAGGTATCTACCATTTTATACACTCTTGTTATGCCTGCAGCTTTTCTTTTTTCATAAACTTCTTCTTCACTTCCATCGGTAATAATTCTTGCAATCTGTTCATCGCTGAAGCCATTGACCTTTGCCTCACGCAACAATTCAATAGGTAGATCTTCCAGCCAATAATTGCTTAATTCTTTTTCAATGTTGCAGATCTTCTGAATTTCATAAATGAACCAGCGATCAATACCTGTTGCCTTTGAAACGGTGTTCACACTAATGCCCAACATCAACGCATCTTTGATACGAAAAATTCTATCCCATTTTGGAATTTTGATATACTCCAGCAACTCCTCCGCTTTCATTCCGCTTTTTCCATAATAACCCAGCCCCACTGCATTATTCTCCAAGCTCTGACAAGCCTTCTGAATGGCTTCGGTAAAACTTCTTCCGATGGCCATTACTTCACCCACACTTTTCATTTGCAAGCCAAGTGTATCATTCGCTCCTTTGAACTTATCAAAATTCCAGCGTGGAATTTTTACGATCACATAATCCAATGCAGGTTCGAAGTAAGCCGATGTGGTTTGAACAATCGGATTTTTCAATTCATCTAATGTATAACCGATCGCAAGTTTGGCTGCGATCTTTGCAATGGGATAACCGGTTGCTTTTGACGCCAATGCAGAAGAGCGACTTACACGTGGATTAATTTCAATTGCAATAAGTTCTTCATTGTCCGGATTGAGTGAGAACTGCACATTGCAACCACCGGCAAAATTTCCGAGGTCACGCATCATCATGATCGCCGTATCACGCATCAGTTGAAATGCTGTATCACTCAAGGTCATTGCAGGCGCCACTGTAATGGAATCACCTGTATGCACTCCCATCGGATCAAAATTTTCTACTGTACAAATAATAACTACATTATCATTGGCATCACGCAGTAATTCCAACTCAAATTCCTTCCAGCCCAACACTGCTTTTTCTACCAATACCTCATGAATGGGTGATGCTTCCAAACCTCTTTGCAAAGCTTCATCCAATTCGTCGGCGTCGTGAACAAATCCACCACCGGTTCCACCTAATGTAAATGAAGGACGAATGACCAAAGGAAATCCAATCTGTTGTGCAAATTCTTTTCCTTCCAGAAAGGAATTGGCAATATGGGCAGGCGCAACAGGAACGCCCAATTCAATCATCCAGCGACGAAACTTTTCACGGTCTTCTGCTTTGTCAATGGCTTTGATATCAACACCAATCAATCTCACTTTATATTTTTCCCAAACGCCAAGGTCTTCCGCTTCTTTGGCAAGATTCAATGCAGTTTGTCCGCCCATGGTTGGCAGCACGGCATCAATTTGATTTTCTTCTAAAATCTGCTCAATGCTTTCAACCGTCAAAGGCAGTAGATAGACACGGTCGGCCATCATCGGATCGGTCATAATGGTGGCAGGGTTGCTATTGATCAAAATAACTTCTATTCCTTCTTCACGTAAGCTTCGAGCAGCCTGTGTTCCTGAATAGTCAAACTCAGCGGCTTGTCCAATAATAATGGGTCCTGAACCAATAATTAAAACTGATTTGATGGAATTGTCTTTGGGCATTTTCTTGAAAGTTTACAAGTCACGAGTTTGCGAGTTCACCGGTTTAGTTCTGAAGTTGGTTTTCAACTTGTGAACTTTGGAACTTTGGAACTGAGAACTCAAAAGAGCATAAAAAAACCGAGCGTTTGCTCGGGTTGCAAAAGTAAAGGAAACAGGAAACTATTTCTTCAATAAAATCAAAAAGTGTTGCGGGGCAACACTTTTCATCTTCTTCTTTGTTCCTTATCATCTTGTTGCACTCATGGTGTCAGGAGCGTTTTGTCCGCTGAAGCGGTTTTTAACAGCACTTACACCTTCGTTCACCAGCTTTTTGCCTTTGTCCAGCAAATCTTTCTTTTGCTGGTCACTCATTTTAGAATATTTATAAGCACCAAAAGCAGCGGCACCTAATAACAACAATGATCCTATTTTAGCCATAGTTAAAAATTTTGTAGTTAGAAATTATTTGCATCATTATAAATAAAATATCATACCGTATTTGTCAAAGCTATGATGCGGACGTATTTTCAGTTGTTGTGGCTTTGCTTCCACTTTTGAAAAGACCTTCAAAAAACTCTTCCACTTTAGGCATGTATTCTTTCATAGCATCGGCGCCTTTGGTCTTTAATTCATTGAAATAGTCCGCGGCCTGCTTTTCTGCATCCAATGCTGTATCCTTGAGTTTGTTTGCCTTGTTTTTTATATCGTTGGCCATCTTTTCTTTTTCTTCATCTGTCATCTTCATGTATTTGTAAGCGCCAAATGCAGCGGCTGCTCCTAACAGAAATGTGGCTAAATGTTTACTATTGACATTCATAACAAGTTTTTTAACTGAATTAATTTTTTCATCCTCTGTTAAGTTACCAATTTTATGCCTTTTAATTGTTTGAACAAAAGTGTTCACTCCCGATAAACAGTTATGATGAATAGAAGATCACCCGTATTTCTGCTTTTGATTTTTGTTTCTTATTTCTCTGAAGGTCAAACGTATCCGCAAAATTATTTTCGCCATCCGCTGGATATTCCCATGCAGTTGGTTTCCAATTTTGGCGAGATCAGGACCAATCACTGGCACATGGGACTGGACATCCGGACACAACAGAGAGTAAACCTTCCCGTTCATGCTGCCGCCGATGGATACATTGCGAGAGTTTCGATTGAACCCGGAGGTTTTGGGCAAGCCATTTATATCAATCATCCGAATGGTTACACAACCGTGTATGGACACTTAAATTCTTTTTTTCCAGCCCTCGCTGATTATGTAGAGCAAAGACAATACGAACAGCAATCATGGAGTGTGAATTTGATTCTTCCTCCCGATCTATTTCCGGTAAAAAAAGGAGATTTCATTGCCTCAAGCGGAAGCACCGGAGCCTCCGAAGGCCCGCATGTGCATTTTGAGATCCGTGATACCAAAACAGAAAACAACCTGAACCCACTGCTGTTTAAATTTCCAATACCGGATGCGGTACCGCCGACTTTATTGCGGTTGGCGATGTATGACCGGAACAGAAGCACCTACGAACAAATGCCGCATATTTTTGCATTGAAAAAAACCGGATCGGTTTATTCTACGTCTCCAAACAGTATCCGTACAGGATCAGATAAAATAAGTTTTGCTATCGGCGCTTATGATAAATTCAGCCATTACAATCATGTGTTTGGAATATACAGTGCAAAGATTTCAATGGATGATCAACCGGTTT
>JAICTW010000748.1 GCA_025936195.1 Flavisolibacter sp. | reverse complement strand
AGAATTTCTCCAATCACTAAACCTTGTAATCCGCCTTTTACTTCTTCGAAGCTTTCCATTTTTTCTACTTCCAAACCAATGGAAGTAAGAATTTTTGAAAGGCGTTCGGGTTCAATTTCAACAGGCAAATACTCGCTCAACCATTTATAAGAGATCGTCATTTAATGAAAGCTTTTGTAGGTGAGCAAAGATAAAGGTTTGAGAGTTTGTTGAAATCGTTCTGAATTGCAGCAATCAACGATAAGGATTATTCTTTGGATTGACACTGGTATCACACAAGTTAAGAATCTCAATTACTTCGTCTTTGATGTGATAATAAACTCTGTTACGCTCCGTAAATAAAATGCTTCTGACTTGCTTTATAACTGTTGAAGGTATTCCAATAAAAGGTTGTTCTGACAAGGTATTCAAACGTAATTGTAATCTGCTAAGAAACTTCTCAGCAGTGGTTTCACCCCATTCTTTTCTCAAATAATCAAGAGGGTTCAAAAGCTTTTGAATAAAGCGTTTCCTGTAAATTATTTTGTGCGCCATTTCCTGATTGCTTCGTCCAGTTCATCTTGTGAAATAGTGTCCTTTCCAAAAGGTTCACTCACCACGTTGATCAGTTCTGATTTGTCTTCAGTACTTAATTCATCTTTTACATCTTTAGTTTGATCAGTGAAATAATCGTAATCCGCTTTCAGTAACAGTAAATGGTTTTCATCATTGGTGGATGAAATTTTGTTGATCAATTCTTGCTTCAAATTATTTGCCATCCAATTGAAATTTGTTTTCTCAATTACTGAACTTATTTTAAGAGTGGTATTGAAACGGCGCATAAGGAATGACTAAAAACAGTGGTGCACCTCAAATGTGATGATAAGAATTACCGAACCATGAACGAAATGCGACGCAACAGGTGTTCAATATGTAGCAATACAGTTCGGTTCATAAAAATTCTTATTATTAAATCATCCTTTGATAAGCTTGTAATGACAAACTCTATTAACTACAAACTGAATTTATCCTTCCAAATGAATAGTAAAAATGATCATCCTTGATTGAATGCGGTCAATCACTCTTGAATAATTCAATGCAGGATTGCGGTCGTGGAGATTGTTCAGTCCATTGCTGATCTTTATTTCGGGAGATACCGTTACGCTTTTGCGATAGAAATTAAAACCAATGCCACCTTCAACTCCATAACTGTACTTGCCGATCTTCACCTGGTCGTCTGCTTTTCTTTTTTTAGCATTGGAAGCAAGATCAATATCTGCTTTCACTCCACCTAACATGTACACTCTGAAATTTCCGATGCGGTCCGATTTAAATTTTAGGTCTAAAGGAAAAGTAGTAATGATGGATTCAACACTTTTTTTCACATTGTATCCCTGGTCAAAATCGCCGGGGTATTCGGGATTGAGTTTGTAAAAGATGGGACGGTCACTGAATATCAAACCTGGATTGAAACGAAGCTCAAAACGTTTGGTAAGATTTAGGGCAGCTACTAGCCGTAAGGATATTCCGGGAGTATTTGCGGGTTCGGCAACCAGAATGGAATCTTCTTTTAAAAAGCTGGGATCATGTTCTAATTGAAATCTTGAATACACCATGCCCAGTGAAAGGCCAAAATAGTAAGGTTTGTTGTCCTGGTCTTCCCCATAAATTTCTCTTTGGGCAAAGGAAGAATGAGAAAAGAGGAGCAGCAAGCAAAATGCTAAGAAACGGTTTTTTGCTCTTTGGGCTTTCGTCCACTGTAAATGCAACATATTCCAAGGCTTAGCGGTTTCCATCTGGTTTCGGAATAGCCGGTTTGTTTTAAAATAGTTTCAAATCGCTGACGGTTGGGGAAAGCTTTTGCCGATTCATTCAAATATTTATAGGCCTGTTTGTTTTGCCTGAACCATTTT
>JAICTW010000438.1 GCA_025936195.1 Flavisolibacter sp. | reverse complement strand
TTTATTTACATCTACACGGCGTGGATTGTTGAAAAAAAACCTGCGCCGCAACAGATCATACCGGTAGCTATCGGGCTGTTTCTATTTTTTATTCTGCTGGCTTATGCAGCGCTGAAGTTGTACGATGAGCCGGTAAGAAACTGGTTGAGCGAGAAACTAAATTTGAAAGGAAAGAAACACGAGCTGGATGTTTCTCTTATCAAAACACCAAAGGAAGCCAATGAACTGACGGAGCAGTTTCAAAAGTAAGATTGAAAGTCTTATCCCGGCCCTGCATGAGGCATGACCACAGCAACACAACCTTGCTTATCGAATGTTCACTATTGTTTTCAACTTTTATTTAGTGCAAGAATTTTTAGGCATGCTGAGATCGCGGAATCACAATAGCTATTAGGAGCAAAGAACACTAAGATTTCCTCTTGTGTATTCTGCAATTAAAATCTTTATCCCTTGGCCCTTGCCATTTAATTATTCTCTATACATACGCTTACTTTCTCCTTTGCACCTGAACAGCACCACCCAAAATTCCTCCCAATCCAACCCTGATGCCGAAATGATTTCCGGGTTGTGCCTGGTAGGCTGTTACAAAATCAACCCTGAATATTTTTAAAATATTTTCAATGCCGGCAAAGGCTTCTACATAATAATTATTTCTGTTCACATAAAAAGTATTGATGCCTGCCACCAAATTCCATTTTAGTTTATTGAACAAAGGAATTTTATTGGTGAGCAATCCGTTGAAATGATGTTCTGCATGCAAGGTGGTGTAAAACTTTTCCGTATTGCTGTAGCGATAATAAGGCGCCAGTTGAAAGCTGTTCAAATAATTTTGTCCCCGATAAGTTTGATTTCCGTTGAAGTGCTGGTAGTCCGGTATTTCCACATGCGCCGCATTTAAAAATCCGCCAATGCTAATGCGATACCTGAACTCCCCTCCTATTTTCAAATTCAGATTATCGTAAACCGAAGCTTTCCATTTATCAAAATCCACATCACTGCTGAAAATCTTTTTAATACCCTTTGAATATTGCAATTCAAACGTGGGATATTTTGAACCCACTGCAATCTTTGCATCGGGCATTTGAATATAGCGTTGTCCGGGCTGATAAGAAACCGTAAGCGATGTTACAAAAGCCTGATGTCGGTTGAATGGAACATTCGCTAACTCGTAAGGATGATTGGGAAGAAAGGTCCTGTACTTTTTACCAAAAGAGTAATCAGTCGTGTTTTCAATTGGAATGCGGTCTTCGTATGCAGTATTGAGATTCCATTTGATGCCATTTTCCAAACTGCTGTTGTATTCGGCCTGACCAAACCAGTTCTCATAGATCTTCATGTAATTTCTTTTGTAGAAAAGCGTATAGATGGTATTGGTGAAAGGATCAATCGGATTGTCGTGATTGAATTGCGAGACCCGCTTGCCTCCCGAAAATTCAAGATAATGATTGAAGAAATCTTTTTTGGGCTTTATTCCAAACAAGCCAAAAGTATTGAAGTGATGATTGGTAAAACCATAGCGTGTATCCACATCAACATAATATCCTTTCTTGCTTTTTTTAGGCGTGAAGTGAAAGGATTGTGTGATATCTGCAGCAAAGCCTTCCACTGTATTGTATTGAGCGCCGAGGATCAGCGGATCGAACCTGTAAACAAAATATCCTTTTTGCGAATAACGATGGCGCTGCACTCCGGAAAACAACAATTTTCCCAATGTAATTGGTTGTTGTTTTTTATTGAATGAATCGAGGCTTTGTTTGGTGAAGAATGAGTCTCTTATCTTTTTATACAGGCTGTCCTTGAAAACAAAATCCTTTTTTTCTTCGGGTTCCAAAGGCACAGGACGCACTTTGCTCCAATAAGCCGAATCTTTTTTATTGAAAGCCGTGTCGTAAGACATGATCGTACGGTTAAACGTTTTTTTGGTAAAGCCGGGAGTGAGATCATAATCTGTGTAAACATTTAAGAAGTTTCCTGTCCACTCAAAGCCAAAAGTGTTAGCCGCAACATACACTAGCTGACTTTGCACCTTCCAAACATCAGCAGTTAAAGGCGCCTGTATCTGGGTGATCTTTGCCGTATCAATTAACTGCAATTGATAATCTTTCGTTAGCTGCAAATCCAGGCTGTGTATCCTCCATTCATCATCTACAATTTGCAGATAGCCTTCAAACAAAGGTTCATTCTTTCTTCGTGGTGTTACTTTAATGCGGTCAATGACCTTGTTGTTTTCATTGAAGCTTCCCTCGTAATGAAATTTGTAATAGTGAAAAGCATTATCGGCAATGGGAGAAATAAATCCTCTCGGATTAATATTGTCAAATACACTCACATTGTTCACATAAAAATTAATGAAGAAAGGAAAGCTGATGCCGTATCCGCCACCGGCCTGTCTTGAAGAAATGACTTCATACTTATACGTATCCGGTTTTTTGTACAAAACTTTTGTTTGCGATTCGGACAAAAAAAGAATTCCTCTTCCCAATGAATCGAAACCGGATTTCTTCATGTCTTCCCTGTCCACTTTTTGTCCCATTAGTTTATCCGGAACGTTTCTGGAACGGATCAATCCTTTAATGTACACATCAACAGAGAAGGAATCCACCTGCTTGTTGTAAAAATCTCTTTTCTTAATGGTTTGCCGGATAATCTCTATTGCCGGGTCTTCACCGCGTTTGATGATCACTTCCTGCATCATTAGCTCCTGAACGGAAAGCTGGAAATTCACTGTGATATTATCATTGTTTATCGTGATCTTTTTTTCAGCGGCTTTATAACCAACATACTGGCAAACCAATGTATAAGAACCCGGTTGCAACGCAAGCGTATAGCGCCCCAAACTACTTGCCACCACGCCTTTTGATGTTCCTTTTACACTGATTGAGGCATAAGCAAGAATGGCTCCGTTGGCATCGGTAACCGTGCCGGAAACTTGTTGAGCAGAAGCAAAGAGGCCGGAAGAAAGGAACAAAATGAAAAAGAAAATTCGTTTCATAAGCAGGTGCATGAAACGAATTTAGCAGACAAAGGGAGCGGTTAAAAACATTTATTTGGAAAGAAAGAACTATTAACAAGAAATTTTAAGAATGAGAAAACAGCTTCCGTTGCATCCTGCTGTTATTCTTTATACTCAATTTCAACGGTATAATAGCCGTAAACAATAACATCCTGGCCATTTATACTCGGGTTGATCTCTTTGGCATCATACCGTTTTTTAAATAAAGTAGTTGAGTTGTTTTGGATTCCTTCCAGTGGAAAAGAAATATCATTGGCCGCTCTTGCCAAAACATTATTCATTCCACCTCCCCTGAGTGCATTCATTTCATTCATCATTTTTTGATAGTCGCCCATTTTCGACGGATCTCTTTTCCCATTTCCCATTTGACTCTGTAATTCCTTAGCATGCTGAATGGCTACTTCCGCTTGTTTCTGAAAGTCCATTGCGGCTTGTTGCAATGCCCCCGAATTGGCGTCGGCTTTTATCTGATCTATATTCCTGAAATATTGATCAAGCGAATTAATGTTCGTATGAGTAACAACACCATTGGGGTAAAG
>JAICTW010000128.1 GCA_025936195.1 Flavisolibacter sp. | reverse complement strand
GAGCCCAAATTTTGTTCGAATAATTCCATGATGCGGACAAAATTGCTTGGATTGGCTACGTCCATGGCATTGGATATTGTAGCGATCGAATTTTTTGTTTGATAAACGCCGCTATTTAAATAATGCGGAACCACATCATTGGCATTGCAGGCTGCAATAAAATGCGCAACAGGGAGTCCGGACTGATAAGCCAGCAAGCCTGCGCAAATATTTCCAAAATTTCCACTCGGCACTGAAATAACCGGAGGATTGCTTTTGTTTTTCCATTGCTGATAGGCAAAGAAATAGTAGAACTGTTGCGGCAGCCATCTTGCTACATTGATGGAATTGGCCGAGGTCAAAAAGATTTGCTTTCTCAATGCTTCATCAGCAAAAGCATTTTTCACCATCTGCTGGCAATCGTCAAAGCTTCCTTCAACTTCCAATGCCGTAATGTTTTTTCCCAGGGTTGTTAATTGAACTTCCTGAGTGCTGCTTACTTTCCCTGATGGATAAAGAATGACGACGTTTACTCCATCAACATCGTAGAAACCATTTGCAACTGCTCCGCCAGTATCACCGGATGTAGCTACTAACACTGTTACTTTTTTATTTTCATTCTTAACAAAATGGCCGAGGCACCGGCTCATGAATCTTGCGCCAACATCTTTGAAAGCAAGTGTGGGCCCATGAAATAATTCGAGTGTTGAAATATTTTCTGTGATGGGTACTAACGGAAAATTAAAAGCAACGGTTTCTTCGACAATTCTTTTCAATTCAGTTGTGGGAATGGAACTTCCGACATAAGGTTCGATAACTTTTAGTGCAATTTTTTCCTTTGATAAGCTTTCAACTTCATCAATGAAATTTTTTGAAAGCTTTGGAATCTCCGATGGATAGTATAAACCTTTATCCGGTGCTTGTCCCTGTATGGTTGCTTCTTTAAAATCCGCGGTGATTGATTTATTGTTCGTGCTGTAATAGTGCATTTCCTGTTTCGTGTTTAAGAATTAATAACGCAACCTTCATTATTGATGGTTGTAACATACGTGTGATAATCCAATCCTAATCTGTTATAAACTTCTTTCATAATCGCTTCTGCCTTGAGTGCAGTTGATTTGTCTTTACTCAACATAAACAATGATGGACCTGAACCCGAGATGCCGCCGCCTAAAACCCCAGCTTCTTTGCATTGTTTTTTGATCAGATCAAATCCTGGAATCAAAATACTTCTCACCGGTTCAATGAGCACATCTTCCAATGATCTTCCAATAAGGTCATAATCCTGTTGAATAAATCCGGCAACCAGCCCTGCAATATTTCCCCATTGCCTGATCGCATCTTTCAATAAAACTTCCTTGCGTAAAATTTGCCGTGCATCGGAAGTTTTTACTTCAATCTGCGGATGCACAACCGTTACAAACAAAGGAGGAGGAGTGATGGAAACGATATCCAAAGGGAAGATGCAGCGGATCAGGGTGACACCGCCAAAAATTCCGGGAGCAACATTATCCGCATGCTTTACACCTGATGCAACTTTCTCACCAAACATTGCGAATTGAACCAATTCATTTTTATCAAACCGGTTTTCCAACAAATAATTGGCAGCGATTACAACACCGCTTGCGCTTGCTGCACTGGAACCTAAACCACTTCCGGGCTTGATATTTTTTTTGATGAGCACTTCAAAACCGATTTCTTCATCAATCGTTTTCAGCATTTCAATTAATGGTGCGCCGGCTGTGTTTTGTTGCGGATCGGAAGGCAATGAATAACCATCTGCGCTATGAATGATGATCCTTTTTTCGGGGATCAATCTTATTTCCATTTCGTCGTAAGGTTCGTGCAGGCACATTCCCAATACATCAAAACCGCAAACAAGATTAGCAACTGTAGCAGGTGATTTTATTTTAATGGCATTCATTTTTTTTGTTTAAACTTTCACAAGTTTACAAGTTTACAAGTTCACGAGTTCACAAGTTAGGAGCCATTAATTTGAAGACACTACACTTAGCACGATAACTCGTAAACGTGTGAACTCGTAAACTTCATCAGGCTTTTACTGTTCTGATAATGTCTGCAAAAACGCCTGATGCAGTAACCTCTGCACCGGCGCCTGCGCCTTTCACTACCATCGGCTGATCTACATAACGATTGGTGTAAAACAAAACAATATTGTCTTTGCCATACAAATGATAAAAATCGTGTGCAGGATCAATATGCTTTAAACCAACAGCAGCTTTTCCATTTTCATACGATGCCACAAATTTTAATTTCTTTCCCTTGGACGCGGCTTCGTTATACAAGTTTTTGAAATACTCTTCCTGCCGCTCCATCTCTGTATAAAAATCTTCCACACTGCCCTGCATGCAGGATTCAGGCATAAAAGAATTATTGGTGATATCATCCATTTCCATTTGCTCGCCGGCTTCCCTGGCAAGGATCATGATCTTGCGCATTACATCCATTCCACTTAAGTCCAATCGGGGATCGGGCTCTGTGTATCCTTCCTTTTGTGCCTGCCGTACTACTTCAGCAAAGCTTCTTTCACCATTGTAATTGTTGAAAACAAAATTCAACGTGCCGCTAAGCACGGCTTCCATTTTATTTATGTGGTCGCCACTTCTTAATAGATCATTGATAGTGCCGATGATGGGAAGGCTTGCACCTACGTTCGTTTCAAACAAAAAGGAAACATTGTGGTCTCTTGAAAGATCTTTCAATTTCTTGTAGTAGCTGTAAGGTGATGAGCAGGCGATTTTATTGCAGGCAACAATGGAAATGCTTTTTGAAAAGATATTATCATAAACATTCGCCACCTTTTCTGTAGCCGTAACATCTACAAAAACCGAATTGCGTAAATTCTTAGAATGAATTTGTGAAACGAATTTTCCGAAATCAGCAGCTTCGCTTTTCTCCAAAACCTCTTTCCAGTTTTTCAGGTCAATACCTTTTTCATTAAAATGCATTTTCCTGCTGTTGGTCAGCCCAACAACTCTTAGCTGTATTCTTAAGTTTTGCTGGAGATATTCCTGTTGCTGCGCTAACTGCGCCAATAGTTTTCCACCAACGTTTCCTGTTCCTGCAATAAACAAATTCACTTGCTTATAGGCCACTTCAAAAAATTCTTCATGTAAAACGTTCAGTGCTTTTTTGATGTCGGCGGTGGCAATCACGGTTGAAATATTTCTTTCAGAAGAACCTTGTGCAATGGCTCTTACATTCACACCGTTTCTTCCGAGTGCACTGAACATTCTTCCGCTGATGCCAGGATGGCTTTTCATTTTATCGCCAACCAATGCAATGATGGAAAGATCGGTTTCAATGTTCAACGGATTTACGGTTCCTTTTTCAATTTCAAAAGCAAAGGCTTTGTCAATGGTTTCTTTTGCTTTTGCAGTGAAGTGTTCATTTACACCTACGCAAATGGAATGTTCAGAAGAAGCCTGTGTGATGAGAATAACATTGATGCTGTTGTTGGCCAATGCTTCAAACAAACGCTTGGAAAATCCAGGAATGCCCACCATGCCGCTGCCTTCCAGGCTTAGCAAAGCAATACTATTAATACTCGATATTCCTGTAACAATATCGCCATTGCGATGAATGGCTGAATACAGTTCAGTTCCTTCATCATAAGGGCGGAATGTATTTTTGATCCATACAGGAATGTTCCTGCTCATCAACGGTTGAATGGTAGGCGGATAGATCACCTTTGCACCAAAGTGTGATAATTCCATTGCTTCGTGATAAGAGATTTGTTTGATGGCTTTTGCATTGTTCACCATTCTTGGATCGGCCGTCATCATTCCTGAAACATCGGTCCATATTTCAACGACAGAAGCGTTCAATGCGGAGCCAATGATAGCAGCCGTATAATCGGAGCCACCTCTGCCCAGGGTGGTTGTATTTCCTTTTTCGTCAGAAGCAATGAAACCCGGAGCAACAAATAAATGAGCATTGGCTTCGGAGAAATGAGATTGAATATTTTGTTCTGTCTTTTCAAATTGAACAGCGGCTTTGGTATAGTTTGAATCTGTTTTAATCAATTTTCTTGAGTCCAACCATTGATTGGACAAACCATCTGAAGCGAAATAAGCAGAGATGATTTGAGAAGAGATCAGCTCGCCATAACTTAGTATTCTGTCTTTTGTTCTGTCGGTGAAATCATTTAAAAGAAAGATGCCGTTGCAAATGTCTTCCACTTCATTGAACTGTTGCATTACAAAACTCAGCACACTGCTTTGGTTGTTCAATGGCAACAATTCTTTTACCGTGGTTAAATGCCGTTCAGTGATCTTTTGCAGCGTTTCTTTATAGCATGTTTCACCATTCGCCGCCAGCGTTCCGCATTTTAATAGTTCGTCTGTTACACCGCCAAAGGCTGAAACAACCACTACGGTTTTCATTTCTTTTTTGGATTGTATAATGTCTTTGACCTTTCGGATGTTTTCTGCGTTGGCAACAGAACTGCCGCCAAATTTTAATACCTGCATGAGAAGATTTTAGTCATGAGAAGATGAAATGTAATCGTTTTTCTTTTTGAAGTAGCTTTTTAGAGCCCAGAAGGTAATATGATAATTTCAATCCGCGTTAGCGGATTGTGGTTGTAATAATAGTGGAAATAGCTGTGGCAGCTATCGAAGTGCGGTTACTATGGAATGATGTGTGTGTCACTATTATTGATGAGAGCACAAAGTAAATGAAATGAGTTAAATAAAAAAAGTTTATTGTAAAATATGGCATAATAAAAACTTTTGAAAGCGTCTATTGGCTGTTGTGAATTAAATTTGATGTTATGGATTATCTCGCAAGTCGCTCTTTAGAGAATTTCAAGAATCATATTGGCATCAAGTACCAGTTGTACAACAGTTTGTTTACGTCATTGCCTTTTCACCGCATCGAAAAAACAAACATTCTTTTGTCTATGTTCCTCGATAGTTGTGAGGAAGGTTATAAAAAAAGAATGAGCCCTCAGCAGATCGTTGATGATTTCTTTCAGCGATTGACCACATTCAGAAATAAAAAGGAACAGCTTGATTTATTGTTCCGATTCATTCAATACGTAGAACGGCAAGTGGTGTTGTTTGACGCATTGGAAGATGCAGCTTTCAAAGAAATTCATGATCTCGTTGGCGTTGGAACTTTAAAGCAACTCGAAACAAAAGTGGCGCAGGAGCATGCCCGCACGCAATTGCTGGAAAAGCTGAAAGACTTTGCTGTTATGATCACACTGACAGCACACCCTACGCAGTTTTATCCCGGTCCTGTGTTGGGCATCATTAATGATCTGGCGAAAGCATTGAAGGAAAACAATGTGAGTTTGATCAATACTTATTTGCAGCAACTTGGTAAAACGCCTTTGCTGAAAAAACAAAAACCGAAGCCGTATGATGAAGCCATCAGTTTGATCTGGTATCTTGAAAATGTTTTTTATCCTGCAACCGGAAGGATCATCACACAACTAAAAAATCAGTTTCCGGAGTTGGATCTTTTATCCAATCCCATCATCAAAATGGGTTTCTGGCCTGGTGGTGACAGAGATGGAAATCCTTATGTTACCGTTGATACTACACTAAAAGTGGCTGATGCATTGCGTTCCAGCATTATTAAATGTTATTACCTCGATGTACGTAAATTAAAACGCAGGTTGACCTTCAAAGGAATTGATACTTTACTGACCGAACTGGAAATGAAATTGTACAACAATATTTTTATTCCGGGTAATCGCACCGATCTGACAAAGAAAGAAGTGCTTGATTATTTATTCCAGATACGGAATATCATTGTTCATGAGCACAATGGTTTGTTTCTTCATTTGTTGGATAACCTGATCAATAAAGTGGAAGTATTCGGATTGCATTTTGCATCATTGGACATCCGCCAGGACAGTTCTGTACATACCAAGGTGCTACAGGCAATTATTGCAAAGGAAAAATTGCTTCCTGAAAATTATTTTGAAATGAGTGAACAGGAAAAAATTGATGTGCTCACTCATCTTAAAGGTAAGGCCAATGCCGAATTATACCAGGACGTGATAAAGGATACTTTATTATCATTCGGGGCCATACAAACCATTCAGCGTTTTAATGGACAACAAGGTTGTTATCGTTACATCATCAGTCATGCTACTACGCCATCAAGTATTTTGGAAGTGTACGGAATGTTTCTGTTGAATGGATGGAATAAAGAGCAATTGAATGTGGACATTGTCCCTTTGTTTGAAACCATTGATGATTTGCAAAGAGCGCCGGAAGTGATGCGCCAGTTATATAAAAACAAAACGTATTCACAACACCTGAAACGAAGGAATAACAATCAAACCATCATGGTTGGATTTTCGGATGGCACAAAAGATGGCGGTTACCTGATGGCCAACTGGAGTATTTTTAAAGCAAAAGAAGAATTGACTTCAGTTTCAAAAGAATATGGAATTGATGTGATCTTTTTTGATGGCCGCGGTGGTCCCCCGGCCCGTGGTGGTGGAAAGACACATAAGTTCTTTGCTTCTATGGGTAAAACGATTTCGGATAAAGAAATTCATCTGACCATACAAGGACAAACCGTAAGCTCCAACTTCGGTACTATTGATTCGGCGCAATACAACATCGAACAATTATTGAATGCAGGAATTGTCAATGAAATTTTTCCCAACCGCAACAGTGGTTTAAATGCTTCTCAAAAAGAAGTGATGCAGGAGCTTTCGGAGATCAGTTATCAATCGTACAGCCGCTTGAAAAATGATCCTAAGTTTTTAGAGTATTTATCGCAGGTAAGTCCGCTGAATTTTTACGCCGATACCAATATCAGCAGCCGCCCTTCTAAAAGAGGAGGATCATACCGCTTAACCTTAAACAATTTGAGAGCTATTCCTTTTGTGGGTTCCTGGAGCCAGTTAAAACAAAACGTTCCGGGTTATTATGGAGTGGGAACGGCGTTGCAGGAGTTGGATAAAAAAGGAAAGTTTGCAGAAGTAAAAGCTTTATACCAGCAATCGCAATATTTCAAAACCCTATTGGACAATTGTGAGATGGCAATGAAGAAATGTTTCTTTCCGTTAACCTATTTTCTT
>JAICTW010000413.1 GCA_025936195.1 Flavisolibacter sp. | reverse complement strand
GTCCCATCACTAAACCGGATGATGCAGCAGTTCCTGCCAGGCCTACAATATGTTCTGATCCAACATTGGAAGCTAAAATAGAAGCGCCAATTACCCACCATCCTAAATTTCTGTTCGCCAAAAAATAATCGGTCGGAGAATCCTTGCTTTTACGTATTGACCAAACGGCTACTGCTGCAATGATGATGAGATAAAGAGCAATAAAAATCCAGTCAGATGGTCCGAGGAAGTGTTGCATTTTGGTAGTTTGTTTTGATTACGATGTTGATTACACAAATTTTAAAACACGAATTACACGAATTATTTTCAATAAATTCCTCGGTAATTCGTGCCCTGATTCGTGTTGCTGCTTAAATGTAATAATTAATTATATTTTCCATCCATTCCTGTCTTCCGCTTTTCATTTCAGGTTCACCGTTTTCAATAGCATACTCACGTAAATCTTCCAGTGATAACTTGCCCTGTTCAAATTCCTTTCCTTTACCGCTGTCAAAGGAAGCATATCTTTCTTTTCTGAACTTCTTGTACTCTGATTTTTCCAGAACATCACTGGCAATGGTCAATGCTCTTGCAAAAGCGTCCATGCCACCAATGTGTGCATAAAAAAGATCTTCAGCATCGGTTGAATTGCGGCGCACCTTGGCATCGAAGTTAATTCCACCACCTTTAAATCCACCTGCTTCCAAAATCACCAGCATGGCTTCTGTCAGTTCATTGATGTTGTTGGGGAATTGATCGGTATCCCAGCCGTTTTGATAATCACCACGGTTGGCATCCATTGATCCAAGCAGGCCTGCATCGGCTGCTACCTGCAGTTCATGCTGAAAGGTATGGCCTGCAAGTGTAGCATGATTGACTTCAATGTTTAGCTTAAAATCATTTAAGAGATCATACTGGCGAAGAAAGCCAATCACCGTTTCTACATCATAATCGTACTGATGCTTGGACGGCTCTGCTGGTTTGGGTTCAATAAAGAAGGTTCCTTTAAAGCCGTTCTTTCTTGCATAGTCTTTTGCTGTGTGCAGGAATGTGGCCAGGTGTTCTTTCTCTCTTTTCATATTGGTGTTCAGAAGTGTCATATACCCTTCTCTTCCACCCCAGAAAACATAGTTCTCTCCATCAAGAGCAATGGTGGCATCCAGGGCTGCTTTCACCTGTGCTCCTGCATGTGCCAGTACATGAAAATCGGGATTGGTGGAAGCGCCATTCATGTATCTTCTGTGCGAGAACAGGTTGGCTGTGCCCCACAATAACTTTACTCCCGTTTCCTTTTGTTTTTCTTTGAGATACTCTGTTATGGTTTGAAGGCGACGATCGTTCTCTTTTATATCACCCGTATAATCCACTACATCCACATCATGAAAGCAATAATAAGGAAGACCCAGTTTGGTGATGAACTCAAAGGCAGCATCTGCTTTTCCGTACGCTCTTTCAATGGGATCTTCAATACTGTTCCAGGGAAATAAATGTGTGGGCTCACCAAAGGGATCAGCACCGCTTCCGGTAAAGGAATGCCAGTAAGCGCAGGCAAAGCGCAAGTATTCCTTCATGGTTTTTCCTGCTATTTTCTTGTTTTCATCATACCACCGAAAAGCAAGTGGATTGTCGGAGTGAGGACCTTCGTATTTTATCTGACCAATGCCCTTAAAATACTTCCTGCCCGCTGTTACAACTGTCATTTTCTGAAGTTTTTATTTGGTTAATTCAATGCTTTGTGAAAAAGAACTGGTTTTTATTTTTTGCAGTTGGATTTGTAAAACATTTTTCCAACTCTGATACAGTTCATCATATTGACCTTCTTGGGTGGGCTCAATTATTTTCAATGCTTTTGTATTTGCAGAAAGATCTTTTTCGGTAAACATTCCTGCACCGATGCCTGCACCTAATGCAGCACCAACACTGCCATCGCAACGATGCAGTTCAACAGCAAGGCCGGTAGCATTTACAAAGGATTGCGTGAACACATCGCTCAAAAACATGTTGGCCTTGCCTGCACGAATGATGGAAGGCTCAATGCCATTCTCTTTCATAATATCCAAACCATAGCGAAATGCAAATGCAATGCCTTCCTGCGTGGAGCGAACGATATATCCTAAAGAGTGAACATTGAAATCGAGATTGTGCAGATGAGCGCCAACAATAGTATTGTTCAACATTCTTTCCGCGCCGTTACCAAACGGAATGGTTAACAATCCTTCGGAGCCAATAGCAATGCGGGATGCTTCAAGATTGAGTGTTTCATAAGTATGCTGTGCCCCAAACATATTTTTGATCCAGCGGTTGAAAATACCTGCACCGTTAATGCACAACAACACGCCGATCCTGTTTTTATTGGTTTGATGATTGACATGCGCAAAGCTGTTGATGCGTGATTGCTGATCATATTCCAAACGATCACTTACGCCGTAAATCACCCCAGACGTTCCTGCAGTTGCTGCTACTTCGCCGGGTTGAAATACATTTAAAGAAAGGGCATTGTTAGGTTGATCGCCGGCTTTGTAGGTAACCGGAATGCCTGAGGTTAATGATAAGCGGGTAGCCACTGTTTCTTTCAATGTTCCGTGTTCAGAAAAAACTGCTTGCTGCTTTGGAAAGAACGATGAATCAAAATCAAAATAGCTGATAATATCTTTTGAAATGGAGTTTTCTCTGAAGTCCCAAAAAATTCCTTCCGATAAAGCGGATGGAGTTGTTGTGGTTTCACCGGTAAATTTCATAGCAATGAAATCGCCGGGCAATAATATTTTATCAATGCGATCATAGATCTCCGGCTCATTCCCTTTCACCCAGGCCAGTTTGGATGCTGTAAAATTTCCTGGAGAATTGAGCAAATGAGAAAGGCATCTTTCTTCACCAATTTCATTGAAGGCCTGGTCGCCAATGGACACTGCACGGCTGTCGCACCAGATAATGGAATTGCGAAGAACATGCTGGTCTTTATCTACTAAAACCAATCCGTGCATTTGATAAGCAATACCAATAGCAACAATGTTTTTGGGGTCGTACAATTGTGTGGCATTGCATTTTAAAATAGCCTGCTTCACATGCTCCCACCACAGGTCGGGACTTTGTTCGGCCCAGCCTGTTTGCAGGGAAATGATGTCAACTTCTGTTTCGGGAAATTGCGCTGAGGCAATGCATTGGTGTGTTGATGAATCAACTACTGAAACTTTTATAGAGGACGTACCAAGATCAATTCCTAATAACAACATGGATAAAAAAATTCGAAACTACTAAATAGATTAATGTTGTCATCTAACTTGTCTCAGTTTAGTTATGGGAACGATTGCATTTAAAGAAGGAAGGATGAAGAATCATCCCTCCTTTACGATTGCTTACATGAGAATCTTAAATTACTTTGCACCTGTTCCTTCACTTTATTGAGCTTTTCCTTATTTATTGTTTTAACCCCTGAATAAACCCGGCATAGGCCGGTTTCTTTGCATAGCCCGCATCAAACAAAAGCGGGAAATCCGTTTTGTTCAGTGTGGTCACAATCCAGCTGTCCGAATCGGCAACGCCCCAGACGGTTATGTCAAAACGCTGTCCCGCGGGTATATTTCTGATAAACGATTCCACAACATAGCTGTACATGGCTGACTGATCAGCAAAATTCATGGCGGAGGGCACAAAGCCGGAAATATTATTCGGATTGATGCGGATATCAAGTTCCGACACCCTGATCTTCAAACCCGTCGCTGCCAGCT
>JAICTW010000471.1 GCA_025936195.1 Flavisolibacter sp. | reverse complement strand
TCATTGGAATGAACAATGAAAGGACGCTGGAATTGACGATTCACGATTGACGAAACAACACTTCTCATGGCACAAAACACGTACGACGCTATTGTAATTGGCTCCGGCATCAGCGGAGGATGGGCTGCAAAAGAACTCACTGAAAAAGGATTGAAAGTTTTGCTTCTTGAAAGAGGCGAAAACATTGAGCACATTAAAGATTATGCAAAAGCCAATCGCGAATTGTGGGAACTTCCACACCGCGGCGGAAGAACACAGGAAATGATCAAGGATTATCCGGTGCTCAAAAGAGATTATCCGCTTAACGAAAGAAATCTTCACTACTGGGTAAATGAAAAAGAGTGCCCTTATACTGAAGTAAAACGTTTCGACTGGTTCCGCGGTTATCATGTAGGCGGACGATCACTTATGTGGGGAAGGCAAAGCTATCGCTGGAGCGATTTTGATTTTGAAGCCAATGCCAAAGATGGAATTGCCATTGACTGGCCCATCCGTTATAAAGACA
This sequence comes from Flavisolibacter sp., assembly GCA_025936195.1. The sequence goes on along the minus strand of JAICTW010000471.1, from coordinate 2,897 downwards.
TTGAACCATGGTACACTTATGCCGAAGGCTTTGCCGGTATCAGCGGATCAAAAGAAGGAATACAACAATTGCCGGATGGAAATTTTCTCCCACCCATGGAAATGAATTGCGTGGAAAAAGATGTGGCTGCAAGAATTAAACAACAATTTGGCGGAACAAGGCACATGATTATTGGGAGAACTGCCAATATCACTTTGCCAAAACCGGAACAAAACAGAACGGCCTGCCAATATCGTGATAAATGCTGGCTGGGTTGTCCCTTTGGCGCTTACTTCAGTACTCAAGCTGCAACACTACCCGCAGCCATGAAAACGGGTAACCTTACACTTCGCCCTTTTTCTATTGTAAAAGAAATTATTTATGATAAGGACACGAAGAAAGCAAAAGGGGTAAGAATAATTGATGCGCAAACCAATCAGACCTACGATTATCTTTCCAAGATCGTTTTTCTCAATGCATCCACGCTAAACTCTGCATGGGTGCTGATGAATTCCGCAACCGATGTATGGCCGGAAGGTTTAGGAAGTAGCAGTGGTGAGTTGGGACATAATTTAATGGACCATCACTTTCGTGCAGGCGCCAGCGGCGTTGCAGAAGGCTATGATGATAAATATGTGTATGGCAAAAGAGCCAACGGTATTTATGTGGTGCGCTACCGCAATTTGTTTGGCGATAAAAGAGATTATATGAGAGGGTTTGGTTACCAGGGAAGTGCCAGCCGCCAGGGTTGGTCAAGAGATGTTGCCGAACTTTCGATTGGTGGTGATTTTAAGGACGCATTATGCGAACCCGGTCAATGGACGATGGGCATTAATGGATTTGGAGAAACCCTTCCCTATCATGAAAATAAGATCACGCTGGATAAAAACAAAAAAGATAAATGGGGCTTGCCAGTAATTTCTATTGATGCAGAGATCAAAGACAATGAAAAGAAAATGCGTGTGGACATGATGAACGATGCGGCTGAAATGCTTACCGCTGCAGGATTGAAAAATGTAAACACATTTGATAACGGATATTTTCTTGGTGCAGGCATTCACGAAATGGGAACGGCACGCATGGGCCGTGATCCAAAAACTTCTGTGCTGAATGAATGGAACCAGGTGTGGGATGCCAAAAATGTTTTTGTTACCGATGGTTCTTTCATGGTTTCTGCTTCGTGTGTCAATCCATCGCTGACCTATATGGCGATGACGGCAAGAGCAGCCGATTATGCAGTGAAAGAATTGAAGAAGGGGAATATATGATCCCCCTGTCCCCCTAAAGGGGATCCCGATAGCTATCGGGATAGGTCGGAGAAGCTCTTCTTTCTGCTTTTCTTAAAGCAGTTAGCTTATTGTGAGTTTGCTTTTTGTTTGAATAGTTCTTTTAAAGTTGGTTGAATGATTTTGTAGCCATCTGAGTTGCTACCGTGGGCTCCTGTTGCGTCGCACTCTTTTACTGCAACAAGTCTATTGTGCATTCTGCAAGTGTCTTTGCTGAATTTTAGTTTTCACAAAGCAGCGAAGGTATATGCTCCGTAGGAGCAATATTTTGATAGTGCTAGAAAGGATCGTTGATCTTTGTTCACAGAGCTCCATAGGAGCGACATTTTTAAACCTTGAATTAAGAAATGGTTGAAAACAGTAGTGAACGTCGCAAATGATGATAAGCGATAAGAACGTATCAACGCCTTTGGCGTGATGGCGCTGAAGCTTTCCATTTAAATAAAGCGGAAGCGCCACAAGTGAGTGATGGCGCCTGCTGCGCCACAGGCTACAACAGAAGATTCATAGTAGCAGTTATAATTGGAACAAAAATTATCACAACAAGGGAATACAAAATTCATTTGCTTTTATTTCTTTTAAAAACCTAACTATTCCGACAACTCAAATCATGTTTAATAAATCAAATTATCTCTCGTAGCTCAAACTATAAAAATGAACAGAAAAGAATTTATAAAAAACAGTGCCCTTGCCACCGCAGGGTTTTTCATCGTGCCGCGGCATGTTTTGGGCAGAGGGTTTATCGCTCCAAGCGACCGCCTGCTTGTTGCCGGCATTGGTGTTGGTGGAAAAGGTGGAGATGACATCATGCACTTTTACAAAAGCGGCAAAGCCGATATTGCTTTCCTGTGCGATGTGGATGACAGAAGAGCGGCGGATTCTGTAAAAGCATTCCCCAAAGCAAAATACTATAAGGATTGGCGCGAATTGCTCGATAAAGAATCAAAAAACTTCGATGCTGTTTCCGTTTCCACTCCCGATCATAATCATGCCGTGGCTGCATTAGCGGCTATGCAAATAGGCAAACATGTGTATGTACAAAAACCGTTGACACATGATGTGTATGAAGCAAGAGTGTTGACGCAGGCAGCGCAGAAACATAAAGTGGTCACCCAAATGGGCAACCAGGGATCATCAGGTGATGGCGTTCGCCAACTGATGGAATGGTACGATGCCGGTACTATCGGTGATGTACACACAGTTTATTGCTGGACCGATCGTCCTGTATGGCCTCAGGGAATTCCCTGGCCTTCACAAAAAGCAGAAGTCCCAAAGGAACTCGATTGGAACCTTTGGCTGGGTACCGCTCCCTATAAAGATTATATTGACAAATTAGTTCCTTTTAATTGGCGCGGTTGGTGGGATTATGGAACCGGCGCCTTAGGCGATATGGGTTGTCATATTATAGAGCCGGCATTCCGCGTTCTCAATTTGAAATATGTAAAAGATGTTCAGGCAATTGTGGGAAGTGTTTATGTGGATGAATTCAAGCGTGGTTATTTTCCTGAAAGTTGTCCTCCTTCAAGTCATGTTACCATGACGTTTCCCAAATCGGATAAAACAAAACATGATGTTACATTTCATTGGATGGACGGAGGTATACAACCGGAACGTCCGGAAGAATTGGGAGCT